>JALSIF010000023.1 GCA_026981635.1 bacterium
CCTCCCCGTCGCAGGCGCCGGGCCAGTCCCAGGTTGAAGACCCGGCTGTCCACCAGGATGACTCCCCGGGGGCTTCGGCGGATGATCTCCCCAGCCAGCTTCCTGCCCAGGGCCAGGTAGCGGGGAACAACCCTCAGGTTGTCAAACATGCCGATGGCGCTAAGCCCGGCAGTATCTGCCAAGAGCTCCCCCCCCTCGGAGGCGGTGAGGGAGCTTGCCAGACCGAAGGCCCTGAGCCTGCCTCCCAGGTGCTCCCGCAGGCGGCGCAGCAGCAGGGCCAGGTGGCTGTCGCCGGAGAGATCGGGGGCGGAGAAGGCGAGGGTGATCTCCCGCCGGCTCACCTTACCCCTCCCAGCGGGCTTCGGGATCTAGGTAGACCTCCACCACCCGCCGGTACTTGAGGGCCAGCTCCCTCCCCAGTCGGGCCTCCTCGTCGGAGAGCTCCCTGACCACCTTGGCCGGTATCCCCGCCACCAGGGTGCGGGGGGGAACCCGGAAACCCTCCCTTACCACCGCCCCTGCCGCCACGATGGCCTCCTCGCCCACCACTGCCCCGTTCAGCACGATGGCGCCCATCCCAATCAGGGCACCACTCTCCACCCTCGCCCCGTGGACGATGGCCCGGTGTCCTACGGTCACATGGTCTTCCACGATGCAGGGCCAATCGTCGGCCACATGGAGCACCGTCCCATCCTGGATGTTGGAGTTCTCTCCCACCTCAATGAAGTTGATGTCGCCCCGGGCGGCAACATGGCAGAGCAGCACCGCGCCAGGGTGGAGGCGTACGTCGCCGCTGATCACTGCACCGGGAAAGAGGTGGGCAGTGGGGTGGACGGCGGGGTGCTTGCCGCCAAAGGCCAGCACCTGTCCGGGGAAGCGGCGCAAGAGCTCCTCCAGGGGCAGCTTTTCATAGTCGGTCTGGGCTGGGCTGGCTTGGCCTGTCATGGGAGTCCATTCTAGATTGGCCTTACGGGTGGGCAAGGTAGAGGGTTGGTTCCCGGTAGGCTAAGATAGCCCGGCAAGCCTTCCCATGGCAGAGGAAGAGGCTGAGCTAGGTAGGTGGAATAGCGTGGGGAGAGTTGGAGGAGAGGGTGCTCTTACCCACCCTGACTGTGCTGCCCTCTGTGCGGTGGTGCTTCGGCCCTACCTGGAAGAGCTCCATCCCGGCCAGCGGGGTAAGTTCCTGGACTATCTGTGCCCCGATCCTGAGGTGGCCGCCCGCTTCATTGATCAGGTCAAGACCAGCCACGAACTACGCCAGCAGGCCCTGGATCGCCTGGCCGGTCTGCTCATGTGTGAGGCGGGCCTCTGCCCGGAGGAGGAGACCGAGATCTGGTGGTGGGAGGTAATTGCTGAGCAGGCCGCCCGCCTCCTCGTCCCCGACGGGCTGGAAGGCTACGGTCTGGCTCCCCGGGTGCGCAACCCCACTCGCTGGAACTTCCTTGTTCTTACCGCCGGCTACTTTGCCCTGGTGAGGGCGCTGATTGCCCGCATGCGGGACTATCCCCCCAAGCTGGGCGGGGAGCGCCGGGTGAGGGAGATCGCCCGCCGCTGCCACGTCTATGTGCGCTCGCCGGCGGCGGCCAATCTGGTTCGGCTGCTCACCCTGGCCGCCCTGGTTCAACCCATCACCCGTCCCGCCCTCCGCCGCACCCTGGCTCTGCGTGCCTTTGGCAACCTGAAAGAGCAGATCGGGGTGTGGCTGCCCAGCGAACCACCCCCCGAGCCGGTCAGTCACCGCTATGACCTGGTGCTGGTGGATCGCTGGTTCTGCCTCCAGGGCGTGGGGGTGGAAATGCTTGCCCAGCTGGTGGCGGAGGGGGGAGCGGGGCTGATTATCTGTGATCGGGTGGGAGAATCCCTTGCTGACCTCGCCGCTCCCGGCGGTGAGGGAAACGGGTTTGCCGAGCGGATCATCTCCTTTCAGTTGGTGCGCGCTCCCCTGCGCTCCCTAAACGACCTCGGCCTCATCCTCCTGGGAAGTGAGAGGGTGGGGGAGATGGACCCCGAGGTCAGTGCCACCGTCTGGGAGGTGCGCCGCCAGGGTGAGCGGGGTGGGCGGTTGGTGGAGATTCGCTCGCAGAAGCTTTCCCGCCATGGTCTCAGCGAGGGCCTACGGGAGCTGATTTCGGCACCGGGCTAGCCTCCCGCCCCAAGGGGCCAGCTCTGTTATCATTTAGCCGTCCCCGGTTTTGAAAGAAAACCCACTTCGGGTAAGTATCAAATAGCGATGATGGTTCGCGCAGGGAGGTAGCCATGCAGCTGGCAGAGGTAAGGGAAGGACTTGAAGGTGTCGTAGTTGCTAACTCCAGCATGAGCTGGATTGACGGCGAGAACGGCGTTCTCATCTATCAGGGCTACAACATCCATGATCTGGCCGAAAAGTCCACCTTTGAAGAGGTGATCTTCCTGCTCTGGAACGGGCGCCTGCCCACCCAGGCCGAGTTTGACGACTACTTCAAGCGGCTCTCGGATGAGCGCCAGCTAAACGACCAGGAGTGGGACTTCGTGCGCCGCTACGCCAACTCCCAGGTCCACCCGATGGCCTTCCTGCGCACCGCGGTGAGCTTCCTTGCCCATAGCGACCCCGACGTGGAGGACAACTCCCACGAGGCCAACGTGCGCAAGGGGTTCAGGCTTACCGGCAAGATGGCGGTGATGGTGGCCGCCTTTGACCGAATCAGAAATGGTAAGGAGCCCCTCCAGGCAAAGCCGGAGTGGAACCACGCCAAGAACTTCCTCTGGATGCTCAAGGGGCGCGAGCCCGACGAGCTGGAGGCGCGGGCGATGGATGTGGCCCTCATCCTCCACGCCGACCACGGCTTCAACGCCTCCACCTTCGCCGCCCGGGTCACCGCCGCCACCCTATCTGATCTCCACTCCGCCATCACCAGCGCGGTGGGCACCCTCAAGGGCCCCCTCCACGGCGGGGCAAACACCAGGGTAATGCAGATGCTCCTGGAGATCGGCGAGGTGGAGCGGGCCGAGCAGTGGGTGCTTGATGCCCTGGCCAGAAAGGAGCGCATCATGGGCTTCGGTCACCGGGTCTACCGCACCATGGACCCGCGGGCGGTCCACCTCAGGGAGCTTTCCAAGAAGCTCTGCGAACGGATCGGGGAGACCAAGTGGTACGAAATGAGCGAGAAGATCTTTGAGGTGGTCCACCGCGAGAAGGGCCTCTGGCCTAACGTGGACTTCTTCTCCGCCTCCACCTACTACGCCATGGGCATCCCGCTGGACCTTTACACCCCCATCTTTGCCATGAGCAGGGTGGTGGGCTGGGTGGGCCACTGCCTGGAGCAGTACGCCCACAACCGCCTGATCCGCCCGCGGGCAAACTACGTCGGCCCCAAGGGTCTGCAGTACGTGCCCATAGACCAGCGCACCTAGCCAGATAGCCAGCGCCAGACCCCAGGGCCCTCTTCCCCCCGGGTGGGGTAGCCCTACAGGGCTCTACTTGGCCCATCTTGCTGCCTCTGCCTTTTCCTCGCCAACCAGGCTAAGTCTTGGAGTAACAACTTGACCAGTTCGCCGCAGAATCTGCTAGCTATTCCGACTTCCGGCTGCTAGCAGTCGTTAGATTAAACTGCTAAGATCGGGGGTAGTTAGCGGCGACCTTTGCAGAAAAATCCACCATTGAGGGAGGTAAGGAGCATGGCCAAGGCAGCGACTCAGACCAAGTTCAAGCTTCGTCCCCTGGCCGACCGGGTGATCGTCAAGCGGGAGGAGGAGGAAGAGGCCCGCACTCCGGCCGGCATCGTCATCCCCGACAGCGCCAAGGAGCGGCCGGTCACCGCCAAGGTGATCGCGGTCGGACCGGGCAAGCGAGACGAGAGCGGCAACCTCCATCCCGTCGCGGTTGAGCCCGGTCAGCGGGTGGTGGTGAGCAAGTATGCCGGGACCGAGATCAAGCTGGACGGCGAGGAGTACGTCATCGTGCGGGAGGACGACATCCTCGCAGTCTTTGAGTAGCCCAACGGACAGAACCAGACTTCCGGAAAGAACCACAAAGGAGGGATGAGAGATGGCAGGAAAGCTGATCATCTTCCACGAGGACGCGCGTAGGAAACTTCTTAGCGGGGTGAACAAGGTGGCCGACACGGTAAAGGTGACCTTGGGCCCCCGCGGGCGCAACGTGGTGCTGGAGAAGAAGTGGGGTTCTCCCACCATCACCAACGACGGGGTGACCATCGCCAAGGAGATTGAGCTCTCCGACCACTTTGAGAACATGGGGGCCCAGCTGCTCAAGGAGGTGGCCTCCAAGACCAACGACGTGGCCGGTGACGGCACCACTACCGCCACCCTGCTCGCCCAGGCCATTATCCGCGAGGGGATGAAGAACGTGGCCGCCGGGGCCAACCCCATCGCCCTCAAGCGGGGCATTGAGCAGGCGGTGGAGTATGTGGTTGAGGTGCTCAAGAAGAACTCGGTCTCCATCCGCAACAAGAAGGAGATGATCGCCCAGGTAGCCACCATCTCGGGCAACAACGACGAGAAGATCGGCGAGCTCATCGCCACCGCCATGGAGAAGGTGGGCAACGACGGCGTCATCACGGTGGAGGAGTCCAAGACCGCCGAGACCAAGATTGAGCTGGTGGAGGGGATGCAGTTTGACCGCGGATACCTCTCCCCCTACTTCGTCACCGACCGGGAGCGGATGGAGGTTGAGCTGGAGGACCCCTTCATCCTGCTATGGGAGAAGAAGATCAGCAGCGTAAGCGCCATCCTGCCCCTGCTGGAGAAGATCGCCAAGTCGGGCAAGCCCCTGCTGGTCATCGCCGAGGACGTGGAGGGCGAGGCGCTGGCCACCCTAGTGGTCAACAAGCTGCGTGGCACCCTGAGCGTCGCCGCGGTCAAGGCTCCCGGCTACGGTGAGCGGCGCAAGGCGATGATGGAGGACATCGCCATCCTCACCGGCGGCAAGTTCTTCACCGAAGACCTGGGCATCAACCTGGAGTCGGTCCAGCTGGAGGACCTGGGCCGGGCCAAGAAGGTGAAGATCGACAAGGAGAACACCACCATCATTGAGGGGGCCGGCAAGAAGGACGCCATCCTGGGCCGCATCAAGCAGATCAAGGCGGAGATTGAAAAGGCCACCAGCGACTGGGACCGGGAGAAGCTGCAGGAGCGGCTGGCCCGGCTGGCCGGTGGGGTGGCGGTGATCAAGGTGGGCGCCGCCACCGAGACCGAGCTCAAGGAGAAGAAGCACCGCTTTGAGGACGCCCTCTCCGCCACCCGTGCGGCGGTGGAGGAGGGCATCGTCCCCGGCGGTGGGCTGGCCCTGCTCTATGCCGCCAAGGAGCTGGCCAAGTTCAAGCTGGAGGAGGACGACCGGGACATGGAGATCGGCGTCCAGATCCTCCGCCGTGCCCTGGAGGAACCGGCCCGCCAGATCGCCCAGAATGCCGGCTTTGAGGGCTCGGTCATCGTGGAGCAGACCAAGCAGCAGAAGAAGGGCATCGGCTTTGACGCCCGCAAAGGCGAGTTCGTGGACATGGTCAAGGCGGGCATCATTGACCCCCTCAAGGTGACCCGCTCCGCGGTTGAAAACGCCGCCTCCATCGCCGGCATGCTGCTAACCACCGAGAGCCTGGTGGCTGAGGAGCCGGAGGAGAAGAAGGCGGCGGCGGGAGCCGGTGAGGCCGGTGCCATGGCCGGAGGCATGGACGAGTTCTGATCAATCTGCTAAGATAGTTTCCCCCGTAAACCCCCCCCAAGGCGGGGCCTCCTAACCCCCCGGGAGGCCCCGCTCCCTTTTTTATCCCCCCACCAGACGGGGGCCAAAAAGGAGCCAGGAGGGGCGGCCAAAATCACCCCTCGGGCGGCCAGAGGGGCCAAAAAGGGGCCGTTTTTGGCCCCTGGCTCTATCAATTTTTTGTCCACAAAATATCAACATATCCATATTTTCTGGTGTATTCTGGTCCTGTTGATATGTGTTGAGAAAAAAAGTTTGGAGAATTTTGCCAAAAGGTCTTGACAAGGCATTGAGGGGTGTGGTAGAAATAGGGTGGCACGCCAAGGGTGGTGAGGTGAGCTACTGGGATATCCCCGGCGTGCCGAGGGGACCCAGTAGCGAGGGCAGAGGCACCGACCACCCGCCGAGAGGGGATCTGGGTCGGATCCCTCTACGGAGGGAAGCGGTCCAGGTCCTGGGGGAAGCTCCCTAAGGAGCCAACCCCAAGGGAGGGCGATCCTTCGGGAGAGCCCTGCTGAGGGGAAGGTTCC
>JALSIF010000024.1 GCA_026981635.1 bacterium
GCTAATTTCGCTAAGCAGGTTCAGCACATCAAAGAAGTTCACCCCGCCCGAGGCGTCCAGGGTGACCAGCACATCGGAGAGCTGGCGGTTGAGGTCGGCGGCGGGAAAGTCGTAGTTTCCGTCCATCCTCCCGTCCATGGAGTCGGCAAGCTCCACCGCCTCCGCCACCAGGTCGGGCACGTTGGAGGAGTTGAGCACCCCGGAGCGAAGCTCCCGAGCAAGGCGGTTCACCCTGGCCGGGTCGCCAAGTACCGTAACCACGATGGGCGCATCGTCTGCCCCGCCTAGGTCAACCACCTCCAGGGGCATCTCGTCCGAGACGTAGCCCTTCATGTAGAGGTAGCCAAGCAGCCTGCCCAGGTCCTGGCGGCCGATCTCAATGGAGAGCTCCCGCTCACGGAAGTTCTTCACTCCCTTGGGCCCGGCCAGGGCAGGCAGGGCAATAAGCACCAAAAGGAAAACCAGAGAGACTACCGCTGCTGACCTGCGCACCATGGTGCCACCTCCCGCTGAGCTCAACTTTATAGACCCCTGCAGAGGGGCAAATGTTCCATCCCACCGGGGCCTGCTCCCCTCCCTACTCTGAGCTAAGCTACTCCTCTTCGCTCAGGCCGAAGAAGCGGTCCAGGATTTCCTCAATCTGCTTCTGCATCTGGTCAAGCTCGTCGGTGCTCACCCCACCCGAGGGGAGCTGGCCAAGCTTGTCGTGGTAGGTAAGCAGCAGCAGATAGATGACCTTGAGGTCAGACACCTGGCCCACCAGCGGGTCGTCCTTAGCCGAGTACTTCTCCACCTCGGCGAGTCGCCGGTGGAAGACCTCAATCATGTTCTTCTGAAAGCTCAGGTAGTTGTCGTAGGTCTTCTGGTCAATGGCCTGCTCCTCCCAGGCGGCACGGACAAAGCGCAGGTTGAAGTAGCTGGTATAGGTGCCCACCGCCGCACTCTCCAGGGCGGTGTTTACCCAGGCCACGATGAGCTTCTGCTCGCGGGAAGCCTCAGTGTCTCCACCCTCCTGGACGAAGCTCGCTCCCAGGATCAGCGAAGCCAAAAGCAACCCAAGCAGGAAAGGATAGCTCTTTCTGACTGGTAGAATCATGGGCCGATTATAGGTGGACGGGACTAAGCCGCCCGCCTGCGGGGTAAGAAAGCAGAGCGGGGCCATAGTTTAAGCGGGAAAACACCGCCCTCGCACGGCGGAGATCCGGGTTCAACTCCCGGTGGCTCCACTTTACTAACCAGAGCCTACCCAGCGACCCTGCGCACCACCTCCGCGCGGATCGCCTCCGTCGTGGGGGCGGGCAATATCCTTCCCTCCTCGTCCTGATAGAGGCGGCAGGCGTCGGGAGTGTCGCCGGCCGAGAAGAGCGGCTCGCCATCCAGGTAGAGGGTGGGTGATCCCTGGAAACGCTCCCGCATCTTGGGGGGAAGCTCCTCCAGCCTCATCGCCCTCACCTCAACCGGCATGTCCTCCACCGCCCGAAGGGCGTTCTCCTGGGCCTTGCGGTAGGTGGGACAGCCCTCAAAGTAGGCCACCACCAGAAGGTGCCCCCTTTCCGTCTGCTTACTCTCCATCTCTAACCCCTTCGCTTTCATCCCCTTTGGCCACCTGGGCAAGCTGCTCCCAGCCCTCCCGGCTGATGACAAACCCCTGGTAGCCGGTCTCTGCGATCCACCTGGCTATCTCCGAGGGGTCGGTCCTTGCCGCGTCATAGCTCACCCTGGCGCGGGCATACTCGTAGTCCACCTCGGCATCCACCACTCCCGGCTTCCTACGCAGGGAAAACTCAAGTCCGGTGGCGCACGAGACGCAGGTCATCCCCTCCACCCTGAAATAGGCCTGCTGAATCTCCACCGGCTCTGGAGAGAGCGCCTGCGGGGTGGAGGGCTCCCCCTGACCCACCTCCGCCGCCGAGACCTCCTGCTTGGGGGAGGTCATGGCTGAGGTGTTGAGGAAGCTCCAGCCCATCACCCCCAGGGAGACCACCGTAATCAGGGAGAGGAGCACCGTGGGCGCCGTAGGAAGCCCAGCCCGCCGGGCACCTTCCCCCACACAGCGCTCATCGCCATCTTCGCATTTAATCCGTGCATTCCTGACCAGCTGCCACCAGGCCAGCCCCAGGAAGAAGACGGATGCGCCCGCTAGCCAGGGCCGGTAGGCGAGAAACTGCTCCCCCAGGGAGACGGAAAAGAGGCCGGTGGTACCCGCAATGAGGGGCAGGATGCAGCAGGCACCACCCCCCAGGCCGGCAAGCAAACCCAGGCCACCTCCCAGCAGGGGTCCACCGCCCACTCCTCTTACCGCCATAGGTCCTTCACTTCCTCAGGAGTTGCGCACCGCAAAGCGCAGGGCGCGGGCAAACTCGCGGATGGGCTCCTCCACCTTTCCCTGGCGGATGCGCTCGGCCACGCAGGTGGTCAGGTGCTCCTCCAATAGAAGCCCCATGATCTCCCCCAGGGCGGCCCGCGCGCTGGCCAGTTGGAGGATGATCTCCTCACACTTGCGGTGCTCCCGCACCATCCGCCCGATGCCCCCGAGCTGGCCGGAAAGCCTCCTCAGGCGAAGCTCCAGCTCCTCCTCCACCTCGGGCTTGAGCCAGGGCTCCGGGGCGCAGCCGGCCTCCGTTGACCTCTTCACCGCCTCGGCCTTATTCTTCCTAGCCATGGCCCAAATATACCATACCCCCCCAGGGGATATCTAAGATCCCACGACAACTACTAAATGGCTAACATATGCCCTTGATACATGAGCCTAGAGGCCCAGGTGCAGGTGGAGGAAGGCGGTAAAGTCGGGGGCGGTGCCCACCCTGAGGTCTTCCGAAAAGCCCACCGAGAGCACCCGGCCATCGCCCAGCCGGTAGCGCACCGCCAGGCTCCCCATCAGCCAGTCCCGGTCAAGGCCGGGGATCCCGCTGGTGATCAGGTTGGTCCCGAAGTTGAGCTGGGCAAGGTAGCTCATCCGCCGGTGGGCCCGGTACTCAAGGGCAAGCAGGTAGCTCTGGTTGCTGCGGCCAGTCTCCACCCCCGCCGCCTCTCCCCGCCTGCCCAGCACTCCCTTGGAGTGGTGGGCAAACTCTCCCTCCAGGAAGACGTGCCAGCGGCCGAGCCGGCGGCGGTAGCTGAGGCCCGCAAGCATAGCCGGCTCACCCAGGCCCAGCAGGCGGCCCTCGTCCCCCAGGGGAATGCTCACTCCCGCCCCTAGCACCAGCTCCCTTTTGGGGTAGTCCCAGATGGGAAGGGCCCCATAGACCACCGGATCACCAACCCCGCCCCAGCTCCCCTGCTGGGAGATGAGGGTGGTTTCTCCCCTAATGAGCACCACCCGGCTCTGGTTTGCGGGCAGGAGGTCGCGGTCGCCATTGGGCAGGCCGAAGAAGTCATGCCAGGAGGTGATGATGCGGTCCATGAAACCGGGACCGGCAAGATAGAAGGGCAGCCCTACTCCCCATCCCCCTCCCCCCCTCGCCGGCTGCCGGTAGGTGAAGGTAAGGCGGTAGAGCTCCACATCCAGCTCTGACTGTCCGCCGCCTCCACTCTCCAGGTAGGCCTGGCTGGCAAGGTCCAGGCCCAAGTCAAGGCCAGCCCTCCCCCTGCGGCCGATGCCAAACAGAGGGGGCAGGGAGGGCTGGGCAAGGTGGAGGGGGTCCAGGTTGCTAAGACTTAGTGGGCCGAAGTAGCCGGCGTGCTCATCCTGACCGGCCTCAACCCCTTCCCCCTGCTTCTCTTTCCCTTCCCTGGCCGTCTTGGCCTCACCCTCGCCCTCCCCCTGGGCAAAGGAGGGGCCGGAGAGGGCGGGAAGGAGAAGCAGAAGCAGGGCCAGGCAAAGGGTGAGCGTAAGGGCCCTAAGCATGAAAAAACTGCCCGCAGCAGACCGCTTTCTGACCATGCATTCCTCCTCAGCCGGCAAACCAGTAGAAGAATTTGACCAGCCGGACCGGAGCCTGGTGGAGCTCAAAGGCCTCCGCCGAGCCGTCGCTCAGGTCTACCTTGACCAGCTCCCCCTGGGCATCCCCGTAGTAGAAGAAGCCGTCCCGGTAGACGATCTCGGTGGGCAGCACCAGCCCCGGCACCTCAAGCAGGGTGCGGCGGGCCTGGCTCACCAGGTCCACCTCCACGATCCTTCCGTCCACCTGGATGGCAAGCAGCTTGAAGCTGGTGTCGTCAAAGTCCACCCGGCTGATGTCGTTGGCAAAGTCTGCCCCCTGGACGATGAGCTGCTTTCGCTGGTCCCACTGGTTGACCAGGTTTGCCCCCAGCCAGGCCCACACCCCGTGGCTGTAGCGAAAGACCTGGCGCGGAACGCCGGTGGCGTCCAGGGAGAGCTCAATCTCCTGGGTGTCAAAGGTGGTAAAGAGGATGCGCCGGTCACTCCCCGCACTGACCAGGTAGGGCAGCCCTTTCCCCTCCACCGCCACCGGCTCGGCATAGAAGACGTTGATTACCCCCTGGTGGAGCTGGCGGGTGTTGATCAGGGTGACGTTGTCCTCCCCCACCTGCCAGAAGTTCACCCTCCCCGAGCTGTCGGCGCTGGCCGCATATCCCTCCACTGCCGCCACCTTGGACACCTCCCCCGGGTGGGCACCGGGGACCACGGCGATCTCCTCACCGCTGGGCAGCCGGTAGAAGGCCACCGTCCCGGTGCTGGTCCCCACCACCAGCACCCCATCAGGGGAGAGGGCCACATCCCTGATCTGCCCCTCAAGCTCCGGCCGAAGCCTCACCAGCTCGGCGATGGTCTCGTACCAGACCCCGATCTCCCCGTCGGAGGATAGGGTGACAAAGATGCCGTAGGCGCTCCGCTGGGCGGGCTGGGCGAGTTGGGTCTGGCCAGCCTGTCCGGTGGGTGGCCTCACCTGCTCGCGGACCTGCTGGGCAGAAGCAACGAGGGGAGAGTGGACCAGAAGCCCCAGCACCCAGAGCAGACCGGCAAGGGTGGCCCGACCGGGATGGCATCGGGGAAGCATGGGGCTGAATTCTAACCCGCCTCTCATCTGCAGGCTACACCTCCACTGGTAAAGGACGAGAAAGGTGGACCGATTGTGGAGTCACCTCGGCCTGCCAGACCACCATCTCCACCCCGGCCGCCAGCGCCTCACGGAAGAGGCGGCCATAGTCGGGGTCGATCTGGTCGGCGGTGGAGAAGCGCTCGGCATCACCCCGCCCCACCAGGTAGAAGTTAACCGCCCGCTGCCCCCGCCGCACAATCTCCATCAGTTCCCTCAGGTGCCTTTGCCCCCGGGTGGTGACCGCATCGGGGAAGAGGGCGGTCCCCCGCCCGTCGGTCATGGTCACATTCTTGGCCTCCACAAAGCATAGGGTGCCGCGGGGAAACTCTGCCGGGTCAAAGCCTCCCCTGACCCTGACTATCTCCTCTGGCCCCAAAAGGAGGTCCAGCCGGCTCTCCCCCACCTTCACCTCCCGCCGGTGGGCGCGGTAGCCGGAAAGCTCCCCCACCATCCCGCTCCTCAGCCCCTCCAGCAGGAGGGGGACGGGAAGGCCGGTGTCCACCGAGACCAGAAAGCGCTCGTCCTCCTCGGCGGTGGTGAGCTTCAGGGTCCACTTGAGCCGGCGGCTCGGGCGGTCGGCGGGCTCCACGTAGCAGGGCCGGCCGAAGGCCAGACATCCCTTCATGGAGCCGCTGTTGGGACAGAATACCTCCACCCGTCGGCCGTCCAACTCCACCAGGCAGATGAAGCGCTTGTAGCGGTCCCTCAGTATCCCTCTGGCCAGGGGTGGGTCAAACTCCATCCCCCAATTATCACCCTGATGCTAGACTTTTGCAGGGCAGGAGCCATGACCTACGTAATCTGCGAACCGTGCATCGGAGTTAAGGACGCCAGTTGCGTTGAGGTCTGCCCGGTGGAATGCATCCACGAGGCGGCCGAGATGTTCTTCATTGACCCGGAGATCTGCATTGACTGTGGAGCCTGCGAGATCGCCTGTCCGGTTAATGCCATCTTCCCCGAGGACGAGGTCCCCGAGGAGTGGAAGAGCTACATTGAGCTAAACGCCAAGCTCACCGAGGAACTGGTGGACAAGACCTAGCCCCCTGTCCCCTCTCATCAAGCGGGCGCTAAGCTCTGTCTAGCCATGGTTCGCATCTACACCCGCACCGGCGACCGGGGAGAGACCGGCCTCATAGGTGGGAGGAGGGTCTCCAAGGCCCACCCCCGCATCGGGGCCTACGGCACGGTGGACGAACTCAACTCCC
>JALSIF010000025.1 GCA_026981635.1 bacterium
CTGGTAAGGCTACCCGCAGAGCTTGAAGGGCTTGAGGCGCTGGTCATTCCTGGCGGGGAATCAACCACCATGAGCGTTCTCATGGGGCGGTGGGAGCTCTACTCACCCCTGCGCCAAGCTATCGCCCGCGGGCTGGCAATACTGGGCACCTGCGCCGGAGCCATCCTGCTTGCTAACCGCATTGAGGATGACCGGAGCAATGTGGTGGTTGAACCCATTGGGGGAATGGAGTTCGTGGCGGTGCGCAACGCCTGGGGCAGGCAGGTGGACTCCTTTGAAGCTCCTGTCATCCTGAAGCTTCCCTCCCGGTCGGATGAGCTTTCCATCAGAGGGGTTTTCATCCGGGCCCCCCGTTTCAGGGAAATTGGTGAAGGGGTGGAGGTGATCGGCAGGCTGGCAGACGGCGAACCGGTAGTTTTGAGGCAGGGGAGGCTCATCGCCGCCTCCTTCCACCCGGAGCTAACTGCCACTCCCCACCTCCACCAGCTGCTGATCAACCTGGCCCGGGGAGAGCTGGACTAGCTAGCCGGTGAACCGGTAGTGGAAAACAAGGGTCAATCTGGAAGATAGGGTGCGTATAATCCAGCCAAGGAGGCTAGGCATGGAAAGAGTATCTCTCAGGTGGTGGCTTTTTCTTTTGCTCACTCTAGCTGGACTTGGCACCGCCCTCGCCCTGGCCGCACCCCAGCAGGAGGATCAGCAGGGGAACTCAGGCCCCCAGGCAAGCCAGGTAAACGGTGGCGCAGACCAGGAAGCAGAAGCAGCCGACCAACTTGCTGAGGAGATCAAGCGAACCGGGTTCAAGCGGGTTGGGGTGGCCCTGTTTGAGAATGTGAGCCGGGTAAAGGACGGCGACAAGCGCCTCTCCCGGCGGATCTACAACTACCTCAGGGCCAAGGTACCCTCGGTGGAGTTTGTCAAGGTTGCCCGCGACCTTGATCCCGATGAGCCCATCCTTCTCTCTGAGGCCCGCTACCTGGGCGAGAAATACGGGGTGGAAGCAATTATCTACGGCACCCTGATCCAGATACAGATCCCCACCGGCACCTTTCCCAGTCGGGCCAACCGCCGCCCCATGGCCCGTGCTGAGGCGGTCATCCGGGTGGTGGAAACCAAGCAGGGTCTCCCTCTGGTCACCTACCTAATCTATGACGAGGGCATGCGCTTCTATGACTGGCGGATCGCCACCAAAAAGGCGCTGGAGGATGCGGTCATCTCCTACATCGCCGACACCACCTATAAGGTGCTCAAGGACGAGGGCATCTTCTTCGGCATCAAACCCGATCTCAATGCTCGCGACAAGCGGCGTAAGGAGCAAGCAGAGCTTAGGGAGCGCCTGCGCAAACTGCGCGAGAACAAGAAGCGCCGTCCCTACCGAGAGGGTGAGGAGCCCTTCTAGAACCCTCTAGCCCTGCCGACGAAGGATTCTTAGCGCCTCCTTGAGGATCTGGCCGGCATCCTTTCCATCGGGGTCTACCTTGGAGAGGGCCTCACTTGCCTCCCGCCGGCTGAAGTCAAGGCTGAGCAGGGCGAGAAATGCCTCCTGGCGAGGATCGGGCTCCCCCTCTGTCGCCTTGCCTGGGGCATAGAGGGGAACTTCAGCGCCAAACTCCTCTCCCAGCTTCTCCCTGAGGTGGAAGATGATGCGCTCGGCAGTCTTTCTCCCCACCCCGGGACACTGGGTAAGCTCCCGGGCATCCCCTGCCAGCACGGCGGAGATAAGCCGCTCCTCACCCAGGCTCAAGAGACTTAGGGCTACCCTCGGGCCCACTCCACTTACCGCAGTGAGCCGCTCAAAGAGCTGGCGGGCGCTGGGGGTGGCAAAGCCGTAGATGGCAAAGGAGACCTGGTTGCCTGCCTGCTGTCCGCTTACCACCGTGTAGAGGGTGGTCTCGGTGCCCACTAGAGGGGCAGTCCCCGGAGGGACCCTGACCAGATAGCCCACCCCCGCCACATCCAGCCAGAGGGAGCCGTCTGGCTCTACCCGCTCCACTCTGCCCCGAAGGTAGGCAAACACGAGGCGATTATAGGCTCAGCCTAGAACCGGAAAGAAGCTTGCGCCCTGATATCATCGCCTGGCTATGAAGCTGGTCCAGACCGACCCCAACAACTCAATCCTGGTGGTGATTGACTTTCAGGAAGCCTTCCGCAAGCTGCTCTACCAGGGAGATCTCTGCGAGGCGGCCATTATCCGCTCTATCAAGCTTGCCGAGCTGTTTGGTGTGCCGGTGGTGATGACCGAGCAGTACCCCAAGGGGCTGGGCAAGACCACCCAGCCGGTGGCAGAGGCCTTCCTCTCCTGCGCCACCCGCCGGGGCGAAGTGGTGGAGAAGCTCAGTTTCTCCTGCGCCGGCGACGAGAGCTTCCAGGCCCTGCTGGAGAGCACCGTATCCGAGCTCCGCGCAAGGTCCAAAGGGAGGCTCCTGGGACCGACCGAGATCGTGGTAGTGGGGATAGAGACCCACGTATGCGTGCTTACCACCTGTCTTGACCTCCTTGCCGCCGGCTACCGGGTCCAGGTGCTGGAGGAGGCGGTTACCAGCCGCTACCGCTATCTGCGGGAAAACGGGCTAGCCCAGCTAAGGCAGGCGGGGGTGCGCATCTCCAACACCGAGACCATCGCCTTTGAGTGGGCCAGGAGCAAGGAGCACGAGAAGTTTAGGCAGATGAGCAACCTGCTCAAGCAGCCCCTGCCCGTAAAAGACTAGCGACGGCTAGCGTACTTACGTAATGGCGGAATGACCCAGCGTTCAAGGTGATCAAGAAACTCTTCTTCGTTAAGGAAACCAACTACTCTTGAGTTTGGCAGCTCGTTGCCACTTGGATCGAGGAACAGTACCGCCGGAATGCCCAATACCTCATATTCCTCCATAAGCTCTCTCACATCACTGCTTCCGCCAGTGGTGATGTCGGCTTTGAAGGCCCTTATCCCCTCCCTCCTGAGCGCTTCGGCCACCCGAGGTTTGCTAAAGGTGGCAAGTTCAAGCTCTAGGCAGGAGATACACCAGTCGGCCCTTACATCAATCATCACCGCAAAGCCCTGGGCAAAGGCCTCCTCTACAGACTGCTTGGTGTAGGTGGAAAACTCAACCCCACCTTCCACCGTCTTAGCCACTGTCCGTGAGACGGGGGGGATGGCCACTGCAACCAGAACGAGAAAAGTGGCCACCACCATCTTTACCTTGGCAAAGACGGGGCCCGCCTTGACCCGGGAAAAGAGACCCAGGTGTAATGCAGCAAGCAAGAAAAGGCCGGTCAAAATCCAAGGAAAGTTAGCCCTGATCATCGTGGGTAGGGGATAGAGGAAGAGCAGGGCAAGCAGGATGAGCATGTAGCCAAAAAGCTGCTTCACCCAGACCATCCACTCTCCCGCCCGAGGAAGCTGGTTGAGCCGCTGGGAGAAGATGGCCAGGAAGAAGTAGGGGGTGGCGATCCCTAGACCGAGGGAGGCGAAGCTTACAAACCCTAAGGTGGGGTTTTGGGTAGCCGCCACCCAGGCGATCAGCCCCGCCACCACCGGTCCCACACAGGGGGAACAGACCAGGCCGAAGGAGGCCCCCATGCCAAAGGTCCCCAGCGGGGAACGGGACCAGCGACCAAACAGGCGCATGATGCTCGG
This sequence comes from bacterium, assembly GCA_026981635.1. Classification (GTDB taxonomy): domain Bacteria; phylum 4484-113; class 4484-113; order JALSIF01; family JALSIF01; genus JALSIF01. The sequence continues at coordinate 3,620 of JALSIF010000025.1, forward strand.
TGGCATGGTGAACTCATATAAGCCAAACATGGACAGGGCAAGAAAGACCAGCAGCAGGGCAAGGGCAATCAGAACAGCAGGCTTGGCAAGCCAGGAGCCAAAAACCTGCCCAGTGATTGCTGCAAGGGTCCCCAGGCCCGCAAAGACCAACACCAAGCCCAGCACATATGTGCTGGCCAGCAGGATTGAGCGGGAACGAGGAAGGTCGCCTTGCGCACCAAAAATGGATACGGTCAGGGGAATCATCGGATAGACGCAGGGAGTTAGGTTCAGGGCTAGCCCAAGGAAGAAGACCATGACCAGCACCACCGGCAAGGAGAAGCGACTGAAGTTGAACAATCCGGCGCCAGCTTCAGGTGACAAGTCCGTCTGGAAGCTATTTGTTCCGGTGGAGTCCTGCCCTCCTTCTGAACCTCCCCCAGATGAGGTGGGACCTGAGATTGTGCCTGCTGACTGTTCACTTTCTTCTCTGTTTTGTTCAGCAGGGGGGTAAACCTGGGTTTTCTCATACTCTGAGGCCAAAGCCCAAAGAGAGGGCGGCGCATAGGGATAGTCCCCGCTGGTTTCAATGACTATGTCAAGAGTGGTGGGGGAAAGGCAGATCTTGTCTGTACAGGGCTGATAGCTGAGGACTAGGGGAAGCAGATTTGCCTTTCCCTCCACCCAGATTGAGACAGCTAGCTCACCGCTGTAGGCATAGACAGGCTGGGGGAAGAATTCAAACTGATACTGTTTGCCCCTGGGGAAGCCTACTTCCAACCTCCGCAACCCCGGAGGAGGCATCCCGGGGTCCTTGAGCAGCAGATCGGTAGGCTGAAATGGCACATCGCGATTGTGATGATCGTAGAGATGCCATCCCTCTTCAATAGTGAAGTAAAGGAGGTAGCCCCGCCTGTCCGGGCCTAATTCAACGTTCCTCGGGGCCTGGTAGAGAACTAGCTCAATCTTGTTGAAGTTGCCCTTGAGAGGAAACTTGGTGGCTTCCTCCGCAAAGCCAGGGACAGACAAAAGGAGCGTTCCCGCCACCGCGGCCAAGAAGCTAAGCAAGCCCATCGCTCGTCTGCCCATCGTCCTGCTCATCTCATACCAGTTCAATTTTATACCCTCAGGAGGTATCTGGGAAGAGCGTGGTGGTTCAGACCTCATCTCACTTCAAACCAGCCGCAAAGGGGTCAGCCTCGGGGGCTGGCGATTGAGTCTGAGTGCATGAAAAGCCACTAGTCTCACTCTCAGCCTGGGGAAGAATTCCATGAGACAAAAAAAGAGCGGAAGACGGGACTCGAACCCGCGACCTCCACCTTGGCAAGGTGGCGTTCTACCAACTGAACTACTTCCGCTCGCTTCGGTTCCCTCTCCTCAGGGAGGGGCGATCTGGCACCTGAAATTATATCCTCGCCCCACTCCCTGTCAAGAATCCACCTACCCCGCTCCGAGCCCAATTGGTGTAACCGGAGGACCAGCTCTTACTTGCCCGGAAGGCAGGGGCAACCTCATGGGAAGCCGTCGCTTCCTACCATCACCCCTTCCTCCTCCAGAAGCCGCCAGGCGATCCGGCGAAGTCCCGGGCTAGCCACCGCCTCCGGGCTCCCGACCAGTCTAAATACCAGGTACTCCCGTAGAGCCAGCTGGTTCAGTCGGTGGATGAGAACGGTGCCAAAGTAGAGCACCGAGCCAGCCAGAGCGAGAGGGAAAAAGCCCAGAGCCAATGCTACCAGCAGCAGGCAGCACCCGCCAGACAGACACCCTACGGGGTGATAGGTCCGCCTGGTGAAGGTAAACATTGGATCGGGATAGCCCGCCAGGGGGGGGAACAGGTGGGCATCAGCTACCACCCGGTCAAGGTGGGAGTAGAAGCTGGTTCGTCGGGTGGGATTGCCCCTGGGGGGAAGGTCACCTGCCGCCCTGATCACCGAATAGTAGATCAGGGGGTCAAGCACGATAAGCATCAGACCAAGCTCTCGATCTATCAGGTTCCAGCGCTGAAAGTAGATGCGCAGGAAGTGTTGGCCTAGTTGGTGCCAGGCGTAGATCACCAACAGGGCAGACAGGGGAAGGGCGATCAAAACCGCCAGCAAAAAGCTAGCCATATCCCGCATCCCACCAGGGGAAAGGGTCTGTCCAGACCAAGGAAGCATAAGGGGAATTAGCGAAAGAAGACCCAGCACCAGCCCCCCTAAAAAACCCAGGAGGATAAAAAAGGCGGGAAGCAACACGAGGAAGAAACCGGCCAACCAGTAGCTGTGCCACACGGCCCGCACGCGGCTGCGGTGCCATAGAACCAGATCTGAGTGAGGTCCAACCAAACTTTAGCCCCCAGCCCTGGGATCCCCTGCTCAACTAGCAGCTCACTTTATCCCACACCCAACTATTGAACGGCCTAGTGTGGGAGTGATGCAAGCTCTGGGAAGGAGGACAAGAATGAGTCTTAGTGTCCGGGGGCTCAGAATGGCCTCAGCCAATACCTGGGGTCTGGTGGTATTCTTTACTGCCTTTGCTAACCTGTTTACCGGGAATTATGCCGTCACCCACCTGAGCATTCTGG
>JALSIF010000026.1 GCA_026981635.1 bacterium
CTACTACAACAACCCGCAGACGGCCGGCTTTGACGCCCGCTACTACTTCACCTTCAACGCCCTGCAAGGGGAGCTGATGCGCCAGGGACGCAACAAGGTGGGCATGATCTACAGCCCCGCCCTGGGAAGCATCCAGGGTGATCAGGTGGCGATGAGCTTCATGCCCAACCCGCCCTTCCAGTCCATCACCGACCTGTGGAAGGTGCTTGACCCGGCGGGCAACCCGCTGCTTATCCCCACCACCACCGAGGACATGGATGTGAGGCTGGGGCTGACCACCCCGCCCAGCCAGTTCCTGCGCGACCTCAACGAGGACGAGGACAACTTCCGCGTGCAGGGCGGCCAGCTTCGCATGGTTGACCTGGACGGAGATGGCATCGGCGACTACACCACCGATGTCAGGGTGCTCTCCGGTCCCTCGGTCTTCCGCTACGTGGAGATCTACGACCGCAAGGCGGGTGAGTATCGGGTGATCGCCAACTGGCTGGACGACATCGCCCCCTACATCACCACCCGAAGCTATGTCTTCCGCATCACCGGCACCGGCTCCATCCCCAACCGGGCCACCACCACCGACCTTTCCAACGGCCCAGGTTCCCTTAGCCGCAACCGCACCCTCAAGGCCATCGTGGACGTGGGGCCGTGGCACGCCCGCCGCGACGACCCACTGCTTCGGCCACTCAGCTTCAAGTTCCTCTACCTGGCCGACTCGGCTGATCCCAACACCGACTTCTAGCTGGCCGCTGGTGTGGGGAGATGTATGGTGGGGTTCCCGCGGGAGAGGGAAAGGCAAGGAGGAGAAAAATTTTCCCCACCTTGGGAACAAAATCTCATGCCCGGGGTCTCATAAGCTCGGGCTTGATGGGAGGCCCGCTGCTTGACACCTTTAGGGGGCGGGTCTAGAATTCATCGGCCCAAAACCGCGGAGGAAGGAAGAGTATTTCCTAGAATAGGGAGCTATCTGCCATAATCGGTCCGTCGGGGGATGGGGTTTCCAGGCAAGGACAAGAACTCAGGAGGAAGACACTCAGTGGCTCAAATGAGGACTAAGGCGACGAAACTTCCTTCTCAGGTTGGTCTGGCGCTGTTTCTGGCGTTGGGGGCGGCACTTGTGGTGTCGCTTACCCAGGCGAGCGCGGCCGAGAAGGCGAGGCTGGTGAATCTGAGCGATCGCGACGTCCTCGTGCTTCCGGCTGAGTACGACGTGGTCTCTCCCCCTGCGGTCAGCGACGGAGTGATCACCCTTGAGCTGGCCGGACCCTCGCTTGCCGAGCAGAAGCTGAGTGGTGGTCTGCTCAGTTCAGTGAAGCTTGAGCCCACCGGAGAGGGGGTCAAGGTGGTGGTGGAGCTGGACGGCATCGCCACCCTGCCGGCCTCCCACCTCAGGATAAGCATCCCCCAGCCGGGCTACACCATCTTCCAGATCCTCCACCCGGCGAGCAAGGGAGATCCCCTTGATGTAATCCTGCTCGGTCTGCCTGAGCCCGAACCGGTTTCGCCGGCGGAGGAGGCAGAGCCAGAGCCTGCGCCGGCGGTCCCGCCGGTCACCCAGCCGGAAAGCGAGCCGGAGGCTGAGGCTGAAAAGAAGCCATCCCCGCCCCCCGCCTCACAGCCCCAAGTTGAGGCGAAGCCGGGGGTAGGGCAGGAGCAGGCCGCTGGCGGTACCCCCGAGACCGCTCCGGTCAAGCCGGCACTGGCCATTCCCAAGCGGATTGACGAGATCGCCTATGACCCGGCCAGTCACCGGTTGGCCATTGTGGGAGAGGACAACCTGAAGGCCCAGGTGGAGCGGGTGGAGGGTGGTATCCGCATCACCCTGGCCCTCCCCGGCAACGCCAACCTGCCCTCGGTGGTCTACCCTGGCGATGCCAACCTGGGAGGCATCTACTTCAACCCCCGCAGCGAGGGTGGGGCGGTGGTCTTCATTGATCTTTCCCGCAACCCCGCCATCACCTTCCGCCAGAGCCAGCTTGATGGGGGCAAGATAGTGCTGATTGACCTCACCATCCCGCCCGCTCCGGCGGCTCCCCTGGCGGGGAGCGAGCAAGGCGGGGAGCCGGTGGCCGGTTCCCAGCCCAACGGCGGTGATCTCTTCCCCCTGAACGGTGGCGAGGAAGAGGAGCCTTCCCTGGAGGAGCTGCTCCAGTCGGGACGCTACCAGTTTGAAGATAACGAGTTTGCTACCCAACCGGTGGCGGCCGCCCCCACTGACCGGGTAGCCCAGGGAGAACAGGGGAAGAGCAGCCAGCCGGTTGACCCCTATCTCATGGGCAACTACGAATTCCCGCCCACCGAGGAGGAGGGCCAGCTTTCCGACGTGCTGGTCAACTTCTCCACCGGCCTGCAGGGGTTCAATGTGTTTAGTGTGCTAAATCTCCTCAGCGACATCTCGGGCCTCTCCATCATCATTGACCCCTACATCACCGATGCCCCCACCGGCCCGCGGGAGAACATCCGCGAGCCGCTGGACACCTTTGACATCGGCGGAGGCGCCGGCGCCCAGGGTGGAACCGAGGGGGGCTTCCGCGATGCGGGTGACTTCAACACCGCTGCCTTCCTCTCCTCCGGACTGGGAGTGAGGGGCTCATTCAAGGATGTGCCCTTTGATGTGGCGCTGGACATAATACTTAAGTCCAACAACTTCAGAAAGATCGTCTATCGCGATCCCAATGACCCCTTCGCCAAGCCCATCATCTATGTGACCAGCCAGGAGCGCTACGAGCAGGAGATCGCCGAGGCCAACCGGCTGGACTTCATTCAGATTCAATATGCCGATCCGATTCAGATCTACCTGCTCCTCGGCAACCTGAACCTGCTTCCCTCCATCAACTTCGGCTGGTACGGCTACCGAGGGTTTGACCTGCTTGGTGGTGGTGGATTCGGTGGCGGCTTCGGAGGAGGCTTTGGCGGCCGGGGCGGTTTTGGGGGAGGTGGTTTCGGCCGAGGTGGAATCGGCGGAGGTGGTGGATTTGGACTGGGTGGTGGAGGTGGCCGGATAGGCTTCGGGGCTACTCCCACCGATGTTCCCAACTACTTCAACCAGCCCACCCAGTTCCCCGGCGGGCCCGGGCCCGGGTTCGGCGGTGGCTTCGGTGGTGGCGGGTTCGGTGGGGGTGGCTTTGGCGGAGGATTCGGCGGCCAGCTGGGCGGCGGCTTTGGCAACCAGCCCGGATTTATCAACTTCCCCACCGCCAAGACCGGCTTGGTGGTGGTGCGCGGGGCGCCCGAGACCCTGGCCCGGGTGCGGGAGGTCATCCGCATGGTGGACCGCCCGCCCAAGATCGTCAAGATGAAGGTGACCATCTACCAGGTCTCGGAGAACCCGCAGCTGGTCTACGGTCTGGTTCAGGCTCTGGCCCAGCGGGAGCGCTTCAACATCAACTATTCCCAGGGAACCCTCTCCCTGGTCATCCGGCCCAAGCAGGCCCAGCGGCTGGTGGAGGACTACACGGCGGCCTTTGACTTCCTGCAGACCCAGAACCTGGCTCGGGTGATCACCCAGACCGAGCTGATGACCCTGGAGGGGCAGACCGCCATCCTCTCCACCCAGCGAAACGTGCCCATCTTTGTGCCCACCGTAACCTTTGACCAGTTCGGCAACCCCATCCGTACCACCCAGCCCCAGAACATCACCACCGGAACTCAGATCTCCTTCCTGCCCCAGGTGGACGACCACGGAAGGGTCACCCTGTTCGTCAACCCGCAGATCAGCCAGGTGGACGGTCCACCCATCGTGGCTCCCGACGGGACCGCCACCGCGGTGCCCACCAGCCAGACCCAGCTTTTGGCGGTGTTTAGGCTGAAGGATGGGGAGACTGCCCTGATCGGCGGTCTTACCACCAACCAGAACAACCGCCAGCGCCAGACGGTCCCCATCCTCGGCGACCTGCCCCTGATCGGCCCGCTCTTTGACCGCATAAACATCACCACCACCCGCACCTTCCTCTTCATCACCGTGACGGTGAATGTGATGGATGACCGCTGATGCCCGTGGCCAGCATCCCCACCGGCGATGGGAACCTGACACCGGGGCGGGGAGTCTTACATGGGTGCAGGGACTAGTCTAGATTTGGCAAAGGGCGATGGCGAAGAAACAGAGACTCAAGCGGCTTGACCTGGGCATAGATCTGACCGCCAACGAGATGAGGGCGGTGGCGCTCAGCCGCCGGGGCAAGAACCTGGTGCTGGAGAACTTCATCATCGCCGAGATCCCCAGTGCGGTCTTTGCTGCCGGTAGGGTGGCCGACCCCAAGACCCTGGGCGAGCGGATCAAGGCGATCCTCCTGGAGCACGGCATCAAGGGCAGGCGGGTGAAGCTATCCCTGTCGGGAAAGGCTTCCATCACCCGGCGAATTGAGCTTCCCGCCATGAGTATGGCCCGCATCCGCCAGGCCATCCGCCTACAGATCGGCCAGTATGTTCCCTTCCCTCCCGCTGACACCTCCTACGACTTCGCCATCGTTCCCAAGCAGAAGCGGATGGTCCAGGCGGGGCAGACCGAAGTGCTGCTCAGCGCCACCCGCAAGTCAACCATTGACTCGCTGATGGAGACCCTGCGCTATGCGGGTCTTGAGCCGGCGGGAATTGAGGTGACCGCCCTGGCCGCCGGCGACATGCTGATTGAGGCGGTAAGCCCCGACTACCAGCAGTCGGTCTGCTTCATTGACATGCGCGACTCGGTGACCGAGCTCACCTTCTACACCGGTCACTACTTCAAGCTCACCCGCACCATTGAGATCGGCTACAACACCATCATTAACCGGGTCTCCCAGGACCTGGAAGTCTCCCCCGAGCAGGCCGAATCCTTCCTGGAAGAGGAGCAGATTGACCTCTCCCTGCCCGAGGAGGAGGTGGGCACCTCGGAGGACACCCGCCTGCGCGAGGCCATCCTGGGAGTACTCTCCAACTTCGTTTCCGAGCTGATCCGCTCCATCCGCTACTTTGAGGGCCAGGTGGGCCGCCAGGCCCGGGTGGGAAAGCTCTTCATCTATGGTAACATCGGCCTGCTCAGAAACCTGGACCGCTTCCTGGAGGAGCAGACCGGGCTGGAGACCAGTCGGGTGGCCCTAAGCCAGTTTGTGGACTTCAAGCAGGGCGAGTACTCCATTGAGCTCCTGAACCGCAACGCCGAAAAGCTCATCACCGCTACCGCCCTGGCAAGGACCTTTTACGTCAAGAAGAAGGCGCTTGACCTTCTGCCTCAGGTCTATCGCACCAAGGCCCAGTACCGCTATGTGGCATCGGGCCTGCTTCTGATCCTGCTTGCCATGGGCTGGCTGCTTTACAACCAGCAGCGTCAACTGGAGGAACAGATCTCAGACCTAAATGCCCAGCTCCAGCAGCTCACTTCCCAGATCGCCAAGTATGAGAACGATGCCAAGGCCTACGACCAGACCAAGCAGGAGGTAAACCAGCTCCTGCCCAAGTTTGACGAGATCATGTCCATCGCCAACAGCCAAGTGCCCATCCCGGTGATCATGACCGAGGTGGGCCGGCGCACCCCGGATGGGCTCATCGTCGGAACGGTGATTACCGATCTAGGCACCAAGACGGTGACCATCCAGGGCTGTGCGTTGGGGGAGGACTTCCCCCTGCTTCAGCTCTATGTGCTACTGATTGACGACAGCCCCTTCTTCACCAACACCCAGTTTGGGGCACGCACAGCCGACCAGTGTGGCGGTGGTGGAGCCGGTGGTGGTGGTGGCCTTGGGGCCGGTGGTGCTGGAGGGGGCGGAATCGGAATTGGCGGACTAAACAGAGCCACTCCCGGCCAGGTCTTCTCCGGCTCCATCGCCAGCTCGGGTCCCAAGCTTGGTGTGGTTCAGGGTCTGGACAGGATGTACCGCTACATCAGACAGCCGCGTCTCAACTACAACGAGGCGGGGGTTGACCCCATGCAGGGCTTCCAGTTCCCCGGATTCGGTGCAAGGCCCGGGGCGGCCATTGAGAGCTTCTTCCGTGAACAGCGCGAGCTGGTACCGGTGGGGGTGTGGGAGTTCCAGATCACCACTACCATCAGCGACGAGGTGATCAAGCTTGGCTCCCAAAACCTGGAGGACTTCAAAAAGGAGATAGAAGATGTCCTCAAGACCTAGACCATCCAGAGGAGGAGGTCGCCCGGCGCGGGGTCCGCGC
>JALSIF010000027.1 GCA_026981635.1 bacterium
TGGAGGCTCTCGGTGGGGCCTGCTGGGGGTGGCTCCCCTGGGGTGGGTGGACCTGGATGGCGCTGCCGGTTGCGGCTAGGGCGTGCGAGGCGGGAGTGCCCGAAGGCAGCAGAATAAGCAGCAGGCAGATCAGTGCCGCCCCTGCGCTCTTTTCTAGAGTTCCCACCCCGCTCTAAGAGAGAAGCTGATCCCTGCGCCGGTGTTCAGCGCGCAGGCGAGTATATCAGCGCTGGAGCCGCCCTAGGTGCGGGCCCTAAATAGCAGGATGGTGCCCACGATTCCGTAGAGCACCACTGGCGTCCAGGCAGCCCAGGGACCGGAGAGAGTCCCGTCGTAGCCCAGCTGGCGGAAACCGAAGTAGAGAGTGTAGTAGAGCATCATCAGGATGAAGGTGACGATGATACCCAGGTTCCTCTCGTCGCGCGGGCCGGTAAGCCCTAGGGGAACCGCCACCAGCACAAAGACGATGCAGGCGATGGGGATGGAGTATTTCAGGTAGTAGTCGGTCACATCCTGGTTGTAGTTGAACCTCAGCCAGCGGGGCGGGTTGATGCGGTACTTCTTGAGCTTCTCCCGCTGCTGGTTGATGCGCTTTAAGAGCTGGCGGGTGGTGAGGCTTACCGATTCGATGCGGTAGCTTCGGGGGTCAATGCGGCGGCTGATATCAATCTTGGTTCCCGGGGTGATGGCGGAGGCGATGTAGTGGCCGGAGATGTTGTCCGACTCGTAGGCCCGCACATCCTCAAGCATGAGGTACTTGTTCTCCACGTAGGCCCGCTTGGCGAGGAAGATGCGGGGGGCGGGGCGCTGGCCGGCGTAGTCATAGACCCTGACGTTGAACAGCTCGCCGGTCTCCTTGTCCACCTTCTCCACATAGAAGAAGCGCAGGTCTGGCGCCCTGATCACCACCCCCGGCTCAATGAAGTCGGCCACCTGGGAGTCAAAGAAGATGGTCAGGATGTCGCCCGCCTTCTTGTTGTTCTTGGGAACCACATACTCGGTGACCACGAAGGTGGCGAAGGCGGCCCATACCCCGATCACCAGGAAGGGGAGCAGGATGCGGTAGAGGGAGACCCCGGAGGTCATCATGGCCATCACTTCGTGGTCGCGGTTGAGGCGGCCGATGGCCATCACGGTGCCAAACAGCACCGCCACCGGGATGGAGAAGATGAGCAGGCTGGGGGTGTAGAGGAAGAGGACGGTCAGGGTGGTGAAGAGGGGGATGTGCTTGCCAAAGATCTTGTCGGAGAGGATGAAGACCTGGGTGACGATCATGAAGATGGTGAAGCCCACAAAGCCGACCAGGAAGAAGGTGGTCACCTCACGAAATACGTAGCGGTCAATGGGCTGGAGGCGAAGATCGGGGATGAAAAGCCAGCGAAGCAGGGCACGCAGGATGCGCTTTGCCTTCTCGGCGCGTCCCAGCCGGGGCCTTGGAGAGGTGATGGGATGGACCTCGGCTACCAGCTCCTTCTCGCGGGCAAACTCGGCCTTGATCCGCTCCAGCTCCTCGGCGGTGTAGCCGGTCTCTACCAGAATCTCCTCCTCCCGGGTACGCTGGGGACGGGAGGGGACGAGCCGCCCCAGCAGGGCGCGGGGAAGGCCGAGCAGTTTTCTGAGCACTCTTCTCATTTGCGCACCATGAGGAAGATGACTGCCGCCGCCACCCCGTAGACGATGTTGTGCATCCAGGCGGCAAGCAGGGGGTGGACGATGCCGTTAAAGCCCAGCAGGCGGAAGATGAAGTAGATCAGGTAGTAGACGAAGACCAGCACGTAGGTGAGGATCAGGCCGAGCATCCGCTCGTCGCGGGGAGCCTTGAGGCTGAGGGGCATGCCGATGAGGGCAAGAAACAGGGGGGCGAAGGGGACCGAGTATTTCAGGTAGAGTTCGGTCTTGGCCCGGGCGGTGTCCAGCCCCAGCTCCTCAGATTCGGCCACCAGGGTCTGGAGCTCGTCGCGGGTGAGCTCCTCGGGGTCCTTGATCTGGGAGTAGATCTGGGCCAGGGGCCGCTCCAGCTCCAGGGTGAAGTCCCCCAGACGCCGAGCCTCAACGATGCTGCCCTCATCGTCGGTCACATACTCCCAGGCGCTGTAGAGGGTGAGGCGGTTGTGGTCAAACTTGCCACTTCGGGCAAAGAGGATGCGGTGGCCGGCGTGCTCAGCCTCCCCCAGGCGCTCAATCTCCTCCTCCGGCCTGGCCTCCTGGATGACCTCCCCCCCCTCCCCGGTGGGGGCAGGCAGGGTAACCATCCTCCGACCCTGGGGAGGGACCCTGATCTCCCCCTGTGCAGGTTCTGGTGAGCCTTCGGGCTGGCTCTGCTCCTGGGCCTCTGCCCTGACCTCTTTCCTAGACCCTTCAGGGGAGGTCTCGCGGTTTGCGGCCAGGGCGAGAAGGGGAGCTTCCTCCTGTTCGCCGTGTTCGCTGAACAGTTCCTCGGGGAGCCTTTCGGGGGCGAGCACTCCGCCGAGATCGTCAATGATGATGGCCCCGGTCACCCCGGTATTGCGGTTGAGCCAGACGGTGGCCAGGTAGCGGTCGCCGATGCGGGTGATGAGGGGGTCAAACAGCTTGGTGCGCTCGCCCGCCGCCTCCCGCACCGCCTGGCGCAGGGCGGGGTTGGCGTTGATCACCTTCTTGCTCATCTTCGCCCCCCAGGGGACGAACTGGTCGGTGATCCAGAAGGAGAGCAGGACGTTGGGCAGGGCCAGCAGGAGGAAGGGGAGGAAGAGGCGGTAGAGGCTGATGCCGCTGGTAAACATGGCGGTCAGCTCGTTGTCCTTGCCCAGCCGGCCCATGGACATGAGGGTGGCAAAGAGCACCGCGATGGGAATGGAGAGGGTGGTGTAGAAGGGGACCCGGTACCAGACCAGCAGGAGCAGCTCGGTGAACTTCACCCCGGGGCGGAAGTGGAGGTTCCACTCCAGGAAGATCTGGTTGATGACCAGGAAAAGCAGGAAGCCGCTAAGCCCCAGCAGGTAGGCGCCAAAGGCCTCCCTGAAGATGTAGCGGTCGGCGATGCTTAGCAGCTTCATGGACTTTCCAGGGTATTAGTACCTTGCCGGAGAAGGCTAGCAGCTATTATTGACGATGGGAGTCCGGCCCGGTTCAGGCGGTTGCGAGGGCCGTCCCGAGGTGCTAGGATTTAGTTGCCGAGGCAGTCGCCGAGGTGGCGGAATTGGTAGACGCGCTAGGTTCAGGACCTAGTGCCCTTTACGGGCGTGGGGGTTCGAGTCCCCCCCTCGGCACTTTTTCTTTTTCACCAGATAAAAACCCTTCTCTGGGTTAGTTTAGGTTGCGCTTTTGGTCTATAAGGGCAACCCCTCAGTTCACTCCGCAAGCAGGCATTCAGCCATCTTTGGGCATGCACAGCTCTAGCGGATTTGAGCAAGTAAAGGGATTAGCCCGGCTAACTAAAGAATCTGCCCTATGAGCAAGTGTTGAGAGTGTTGACATTGATGTGAGAATTTGCTAATTTTGCTCTGACCAATCCATCTCTTAAAGGAGGGCAGGCACATGGGCTACATACTTCTGAGAGATTTCATTCAGGAGCTGAGGGAGAAACACCCCGACCTGGTCAGCAAGCTCCAGCAGGCGGGCCTCAAGCTTGAGCGGCGCTTCGGTCGGGCGGTGGCCGAAGGGGCGAACGTCCCCGGTCTGCGCCGCTTCCTGCTGGACATGAGCCGGCTCCACCCGGAGTTTAGGCTGCGGGCGGTGAAGCTGCCTGGCTCGGAGCGGGTGGTTCCCGCCATCATGGACAGCGACAAGGAGCTGGTCACCAAGTTCCTGCAGGAGAGGGCGGCCCGTACCGGCAAGGTCAAGGTTGGCTACTACGTGGCGAGCCGGGAAGTGGAGACCGAAGGTGAGCCCACCCCCACCGAGGCCATCCCTCTGGGCGACCTGATTCGGGAGATCCTGGACAGTGAGCCGGAGCTGGCCGAGAAGCTGGAGAAGGCGGGGCTCAAGCTGGTTCGCCGCTACGGCAGGCGGGCGACAGAGGGGCCCAATGTGGCCGGGCTCAAGGCTTTCCTCATTGCCCAGACCAAGATCTATCCCGACTTCAAGTTGCTGGCGATGAAGCTGCCTGGCTCGGAACGGGTGATACCGGGCATTGACCCGGCCGACAGGGAGCGGGTGATGGAGTGGCTCAGAGACCGAGCGGAGCGCTCCAACCCGGTTGAGGTGGGCTACTTTGACCCCATGACCGGTGACGTAAAGACCGAGGGCTAGCGTCAGCCCCGGGGGTGAGAAGGGGGACAGGTTGGGCAGGAGCGTAGAGGGGGAGGGCTACTCCCCCTCCGCCTCCTTTATCGCCTGGTCAATCTTCTCCAGCAGTTCGGCGGGGTTCCTGACCACCACCCGTTCGCCGTTGATGAAGAAGCTGGGGGTGGAGTTGAGCCCCTTTTCCCGTGCCTCAGTTAGATCGGCATTGACCTTCCGGGCCAACTCTTCATCAAAGAGATCCTCCTGAAATTTCTGGATGTCAAGTCCCAGTTGCTTAGCGTAGTCAATGAAAAGCGGCCTTGGCTCCCTTACTGCCCCCCACTCTTTCTGTTTCTCAAAAAGTAGTTCTACCATTTCAAAGAACCTGCCTTGCTTTCCAGCCGCCTCAGCTGCAAGGGCGGCAAGGGGAGATTGGGGATGTATTGAGATTAGTGGGAAGTGGCGATAGACGAAGCGAAGCTTACCCTGATAGATTTTCAGGAATCGCATGATGTAGGGGTGATAGCTGGCACAGGCTGGACACTGCAAATCCGAGAATTCAACCAGCTCTACCGGAGCCTCAGGATCGCCCAGGAACCAGTTTCCGTCTCTGTCCTGGCGGCCAATGAGGTAGGAGGGGGTTTCCTCCTTCTCTGTGGAACTCTCTTTCTGATGCTGGTCAGCTAATGCCGACAGTTGGAGCATCATCAAAATGAGCAGGAAAAGCCCGAGTTGGATTCCTCTTTTTGCTGTGTTCATGCTCGCTCTCCTCCTGAAGTGGGCTCTCCAGTTAATAAGCTTGACTAGTTTACACCCGGTGAAGTTCAATCATCCAGGTTCATCAACATTAAGGGACCAGCCGGTAGAGGGGGTCGCCCACCACTATCTCCTGCCAGCTGAGGCCAATCAGGCCCCGGTAGGCTGCCTCGCCCATCTCCGCCCCCTGGAGGAAGGCGGGGTAGTGGAAGCGCTCGTCGCCCACCCAGCTGGCGAAGGGCTCGTAGACGTTACCGATGGCGGCAGTCCCCCCCATGTGGATGAAGTCGGCGATGTTTCCTTGGCCGGTGTGGTTGTCGGGCACTCCGTCCGGATCGTCGGGGGGAGCAAACAGGGAGCCGCCGTTGAAGGACTCGTAGCTGATGAAAAAGGCACCATTTAGGTAGCCGAAGTTGAGGTCGTTTAGGATGTATAGGTTGTTGGAGGGGGGGTCAGGGTTATGGTGGACACCGTGACCGGCATAGAAGATCACCCGCTGGCTGATGCTGTCGTCACCGATGGTCTCGCGGGTGAGGAAGGTGGGGTAGCCTGGCCCACCGGCAAAGTCGGCGTCGTAGTAGACGTTGCCTCCCGCCTCCTGGATCAGGGTGTAGGCTCCCTTACCGTAGCCGCCAGGGCTGAAGTCGTCCTCCATCCGGTCGTAGTTCTTGTCCCCGTCCAGGATGGCCCAGCCATCGCCGGCGGTGTAGGGGTTTAGCGCCCGGTCAATCTCGGCCAGCACGTCGGCCAGGGTGTAGCCGTCCAGGCGGGTGACCAGGTAGTCCAGGCGGGCCTGCTTGTTGTTGTCCACCGCGTGAGTGGCGATGAGGGAGAGGGGGGTGAAGGGGAGGGGCTCCTGGTCGCCGTAGAAGGGGTTCCAGTAGAAGGAGCCGGGCTCAAAGGGGACCGGGTCGTTGGACTGGATGACGAAAGTAAGCTCCGCATCCACCGCG
>JALSIF010000028.1 GCA_026981635.1 bacterium
GCGAGGCGCGCCCTGCGCGACTACGACAAGATCATGGGCAAGGCGGGAGGCTGAGCCCCCATCCCCTAAGCTAGTCCCACCATGGAGAGCCTGCCCCGACCGCTGAGGGAACTGATGGAGCTTCTCCGGGAGCTTCCCGGCCTGGGGGAGAAGTCCTCCCGCGGGCTGGCCCTGGCGATGCTTGAGCGGGACCCCGCCTATCTTTCCCGCCTGGCCGAGGCCATCCGCACCCTGCCCCAGCGGGTGGGCCGCTGCCGGGAGTGTGGTGCCCTGGCCGAGGGAGAGCTCTGCCCGGTCTGCGCCGACCCCAGCCGCGACCGCAGCCTCATCTGCGTGGTGGAGCACCCCCTGGACGTGGTGATGATGGAGCGCACCGGGGTCTACCGGGGCCTCTACCACGTGCTGGGGGGCGCCATCTCCCCCCGCGAGGGGGTGATGCCCGAGGACCTCTCCATTGAGCGGCTGAAGGAGCGCATCGCCGGGGGTGGGGTGGCTGAGGTCATCGTGGCGACCGACTTTGACCTGCCCGGAAACACCACCGCCCTCTACCTTGCCGAGGAGCTTGCCCCCCTGGGGGTGAAGGTGACCCGTCCCGCCCGCGGGCTTCCCGCCGGCGCCACCCTGGAGTATGTGGACGAGCAGACCCTGGAAGAGGCCCTGCTGAGGAGACAGTCCATGCAGGGTGAGGAAGGAGAAAAACCACCCGGGGAAGAACCCAAGCCCTAGCGGCTACTTCTCCCCCTCCTCAGCCTGCTCATCTCCGCCCTGCTTCTCCTCTGCCCCGCTGTCTCCCTTCGCCTCCCCCCTTAGCTCCTCAAAGTAGCCCTTGATGAGCTGGCGGTAGATGGGGGGGATCTCGCTTCGTGCCATGGCCCGCTCCTCCCGCCGCATGGCATCCTCCACCACCTCATAGTAGGCCGAAAGGGCCTCCTCGTCTGTCGGCAGGGTGAGGATCTTTTCCACCTCAACCTCCCCCTCGGGGTTCATCCGCTCGGTAGAGAGCTGCTCGTCCCGGGCGCCGTGCTCAATGCTTTCCGGCCCATAGACCGGGGTAAACTCCACCGACCCGGTCCGCCGGATCTCCCCCGTCTTCTGCCGCTCGTCCCGGTTGGCCTTGCCCGGGTCGGCCTCACTGCCCTCCTGGCGCTCTGCGGTGGTGCCGATGCCCCAGCTACTGCTCGCCTTGCTGCTGGGCATGCTGCCGGCCCGCTTACCACCCCGGCCCCCACCCTCACAGCTTCCTCCCGCACAGCGGGCGGCAAGCTCCCGCTGGAGGCTCCTCAGCGACTGGCTGAGCTGCTCGGCCAGCCTGCGGCCATACTCCCCCTCCGCCCCCAGCATCTGGTTCATCCTCCCCATCGCCTGCCGGCCCAGCCTTGCCGCCTCGGCCAGCTTCTCCGCCGCCTGGTCCATCCTGGCCATCTGCCCCCCCAAGGCGGCCATCTGCTCGCTCAGGGACTGGAGCTGGTCGGGGCTGAGACTCCCCTGGGCGAGGGCCTTGGCCATCTGCTCGGCCAGATTCTCCATCATCTGGGCAAGCTCCTTCTGGGTCTCGGGGGAGAGTGCCCCCTGCTGGCTTAGCTCCCGCTCCATCTTCTTGGCCAGCTCCTGAAGCTCCCTCGCCTGCTCCTCTAGGCCCGCCTGGGAGAGGCTTTCTGCCATCTCGGAAAGCTCCTTGGCGCTCTCCCGGGCCGCCTCCTCCATCTCACGGCGGGCCTTTTCGGCCTCAGCCAGGGACTCTTCGGCCCGCTCAAGCTCACCCCTAAGCCTCTCCTTCTCCTCTTTGGAGAGGTGGTCGCTTTTCTCCACCGCCTCGCGCAGGGCGGCAATCTTTTTCCTGAGCTTTTCTATCGCCTCTGGGTCGGCACCCCCCTCTGCCGCCTGGGCGAGGGTCTTTGCCATCTCCCGCCGGATCTCGTCCAGGGCGCCACCCCCCGCCTGGCCCTCACCCGCCTCGGGCACCCCCTCCCCCATCTGCCGAAGCTTCCTCATAAGCTCCTGGGTGAGGGCGGCCCGCTTCTCCTGCTGGGCCCGCTCATAGTCGCCGGCGATCTTCTTTAGCTCGCTCTCAAGCCTGGCCAGCCGCCTGCTGGCCTCCTCCTGGGTGAGCCGGCCCTTCTCAAACTCCCCCGCGGCAAGCTCAACCTTTCTGGCCAGCTTCTCCCTCACCGGCGGGGGGATCTCTCCCTGCTGGCGGATCTGTCGGGCAAGCTCCCTAAGCTCGGGGGCATACTCCCTTACTGCCCTAACCTGCGAGCGTTCCGCCGCCGCACCGGTAAAGCCCGCATAGGGCAGAAGGTAGCTTCCTGCTGCCAGGGCAAGGCTTAGGAGGGAGAGCAGGAAGGCCCGCCTGAACCTGAGGGGGACCACCTCAGCCGGCCTAAGCCTAAGACTTATAAGCTCTGCTTGCTCAATCACCTTCTCCACCAGCGGCCTTCCCCTGAGGGCGGGCTCGCGGCGAAACACGTAGGCCGAGGAGAGCACCTCCTTAAGCCCCAGCCTCTCGTCTGCCCGGATGAGCAGCGCCAGGGGGTCAATGGGCGAGAGGAGACCGAGCCATATCACCACCGCCGCAAGCACCAGTCCCCCGGCCAGCGCCGCCACCAGGTCCATGGGGAGCTGGCGGATAAAGAGGAGCCTATCCAGGGAAACCAGAAGCGCGGTGACCAGGCCACCTGCACCCAGCCCCACCACCAGGGCGAGGATCAGCCGGTTTGTCCGCTCCCGCCGGTAGAGCTGCCGGGTGCGCCGCTCAAGCTGGCTAAGCTGGTTCCTGTCCCGCTTTCCCATCACCCTCTCCTCAACCACTCTAACTACTGAGACTCCCCCGAGCGGCTTCCTGTTTCATCCTGCCTATCTTGCCTCAATGCGGAAGAAGAACTCCACCACCGGCTCGCGGTAGCGCTCCAGGGCGGGGGGATAGATGCGGGTGCTGATCACCACCGGAAGATCGCTCCCCTGGGAGGTGCGCAGCTTCCCCGTCCTCCCGGTGAGCATCCCCCGCTGCAGGGTATCGCGCACCAGCCCCCGCGGGGTGTCGGGGTCGGCAAACATGAACTCCACCTCCCGGGCGATCACCTGCTCCCGGCTCCAGCCGGTCTTCTCCACCGCGAAGCGGTTGACCTCAAGCACCCTCCCCCGCGAGGAGACCCGAACATAACCCAGGGGCATGATGTCCACGAACCGCTGATAGTCATGGATCAGCTCCTCCCGCTCCTGCTCCAGCCTGACCCGCTCGGTCACCTCACGCAGGAAGAGCAGGATGGCCTCTTCGCTGAGCCCCGTCTCCACCCGGCGCAGGACCACCTCCAGGTATCGCTCCCGCTGCTCGCCCCCCCGCCGGTAGGGGACCTCCAGCCGGCGGGCCTCAAACCCCACCTCCTCCAGCTCCACCTCCTCAAGCAGCGTAGGGATGATCTCGTTTAGGTGCTTGGGTTCGCTGCCCACCAGCCCCAGCAGGGAGGCGGCAGGAGGAGAAATGAAGGCGATGGAGCCGTCCACCCTCACCACCATCACCGGCAGGGGAAGCCGGCTGAGGAAGCTCAGGATCAGCTCATTGTCCCTCAGCTCCAGGGTCTCCGGCAGGACAAAAAGCTCATAGCACTCGCCCCCCTCCTCCGCCTCCACGCTGCGCACAAAGCTCACCAGCCGCTCAAGCTCCCCCTGGCGCAGGCGCAGGGGCAGCTCCACCAGGCCCACCTTGGACCTCAGCCGTCCCATTAGGTCGGCCAGCCGCTCCTTGCCGCCCACCATCTCGGACAGCTCGGTCTCCCCGTGGACCACCTTCTCCCCCAGCACCATCTCGCGGAAGGCACGGTTGGAGCGGATCACCCTCCCCTTGCCGTCCACCATCAGGTAGGGGAGGGGAAGGATATCCAGCACCCCGGAGGGGACCGCCGCCTGCTGGCCAAGCTCCCTGCCCAGGGGGATGTCGGGGATGACAAAACCGTCCACATGGGTCAGCCTCCCCCCCTCCCCCAGCACGCCGAGGAAGTAGAGCCGGTAGGTGACCGATTCGCCCCCTCCCGGCTCCCGCTCAGTCAGCCTCACCGCCACCAGCCCCTGCCTTCGGCTGGTGCACTCCACCGTAAGCGGCACATGGGGCTTGCGCTCCAAGGTGAGCAGCCGGTTGATGGACAGGTCGTGGATCTCCTCGCTGCTCAGCCCCACCAGCCGGGCAAAGGCCCCGTTCGCCTCCAGCACCACCCCATCGGTAGCAAAGCGGATGAAGGGAACCGGACCGGCCATCAGCGCCTCGTTTACCCGCCGCTCCCGCTCTTGGATGAGGTGGAGGCGCTCCTCATACTGGTGGATGCGCTCCTCCATCTCCTCCCGCATCCGCTCGCTCTCCCGCCGCAGGGCCTCCAGCTGGCGGGCAAGCTCCACCTTCTCCTCTTCCAGCCGCTTCTCCTGCAGGATGTGGCGGTTGATCCCCCAGGTGAGCTGGCTCACCTCGGCCACCGGGCTGGTCACCTCCACCAGGTGGGGCTCCACCTCCCCCCTGGTGGTGAGTTGCCGGGTAACCTCCCGCATGGGGTTGACCAGGAGCAGGTCAATAAACAGGGCCAGGATAAGCCCCGCCACCAGGCTGTAGAAGAGGATGGGGATGCGCTCCTCATGAATCAGGCGCTGAAACAGCTCCCCCGGTGCGCTCTCCGCCTCGGTTACCAGGATGGCGTTCCAGTTGGGTACGGGGTCGCGAAGCTGGGCGCGGGTGAGCCTGCCCCGTCCACCCCCCGCCGCCACGTAGCGCTCCTCCCCCTTGCCCAGGGCCTCTCCCCTGATAGCCGGGACGATCCTCAGCCGCACGATCTCCCCCAGCCCCTCGTAGTAGCGGGTGGGAAGCGCCAGCAGCAGCCGCACCTGCTCACCGTCCCCCAGGGGCAGGGTGTAGAGAACCTGGTAGTTCTCCAGCAGGGCCAGCGAGCGGTGGGGAGCCTCCCCCGAAGAGATGGGTGAGGGCATCACACCAACTATGTGAGGGGGCCGTCCCTGGTTGGAGAGGTGGGCGATCCCCGTCACCGCCAACCCCGAATCCTTTCCCAGCTCGTTAAACCTGGTGTGGAGAGTGATCAGCCGCTCGGGAATGCTCTCATCCTCAAGGCTGATGACCTCCCTGCCGACCTGCTCGGTCCACTGGGCCCCGATCTGGATCTGGCTCAAGGTGGCAAGGTGAACCGACTGGGTGATGCGCTCCAGAAAGCTGGCCTCAATCCCCGCCGCCACAAAACGCAGCACCGAGCTGATCATCACCGGCAGAAGCAGAAATGCCCCCACCACCGAGAGGTAGATGATCAGGCGAATGCTCAGCCTGGGCAGGCGGCGCTCACCGGTTCTCAGCCAGAGGGAGCCGGCCAGCCTTGACCAGGGGCCGCTCACACCAGCTCACCCTCAAAGGTGGAGACCCTGACGCCGGTGATCCGCACCCTGACGAAGCTTCGCGGGGGGAGCTGGGGGTTGGGGGGAAGATGGACCGGCTTGGTCCAGGGAGTGCGGGCGATGGTCTCCTCGGGGCGGTGTTCCTCCACCACGCACTCCACCACCCGCCCAACATAGCGCTGGTTGACCCGGCGGCTGATCTCCCTCTGCCGCTCAATAAGCTCCACCAGCCGGGCGTGCTTCTCCGCCTCGGGAAGCTCCTCTGCCGCCATCTCCTTGTAGGCCTTGGTGTACTTTCTGGGGGAGTACTTGAACATGAAGGCGTCGTTGAACTGGACCTCCTCCATCAGCCTGAGGGTTAGCTCAAACTCCTCCCGCGTCTCCCCCGGAAAGCCCACGATCACGTCGGTGGAGAGGAAGATGTCTGGCCTCACCCGGCGCACCTTGTCAATCTTCTCCAGGTACTCTCCCACCGTGTAACGCCGG
>JALSIF010000029.1 GCA_026981635.1 bacterium
CACCCCGCCGCGGTGATGGACATGTCCTTTGCCAACCAGGCCCTGGCGGTGGAGCACCTGGTAAAGCACGGCACCGGCCTCAAGCCCCAGGTCTACCCCGTCCCCGAGGAGATAGACCGCCGGGTGGCCGAGCTGAAGCTTGAGACCATGGGCATCCAGATTGACCGCCTCACCCCTGAGCAGGAGGACTACCTTAGGAGCTGGCAGCAGGGCACCTGACCCCACCTCTCCCTCTTCCACTTTCCCAACCCACCTGACTTCCCTCTCCCCCTCCCTGCTTGCGGGGAGGGGGCCGGGGGGTGGGGTGGACCTTAGGATAGGAATAGCTCCAGCCAAACACCGAAATCCCCCCTGCTCAAAGAAACCCCTCCCGGCTGCCTCACGGCAGCCACCCTCACCGCCCGCGGTGAGGAAAAAAAGAAGCTCCCCCTCCCTGCTTGCGGGGAGGGGGTTGGGGGGAGGGGTTTACAGCGGAACAAAACCCCACCCGGCGCTCCGCGCCACCCTCCCCTCACGAGGGGAGGGGAAAGAAGATTCCCATCCCCTTCTGCTGGGAGGGGGCCGGGGGGTGGGGTCTGTCTGCGGGGAGGGGCCAGGGGTGGGGTCTCCCTCCTCTAAAAAAGTCCCCAGAATTTTCCCCTCCAACCCTGCGCTGCGGGGGGTCTCAGGTGTATAGGTATATGAGGGGGCAGTGAGATGCCCTGGAAAGGAACTAGCAGGAGGTCTGTAGAGATGAGCAAGAAGCCAGCAATACACCCACATTCAATCCTTCAACGCCTATTGACGGCGCTGATGATTTCTGCTTTTATCTACACATTTAGTCTCATTGATACTAGCAATCCCTCATTTGCCCAAGGAAGCCAGCTTGGCTGTTGCAGAATCGGTTGGAGAACAACTGAACTAACAATCCCAGCAACATGGACAATAGAATACAATGACGGTTCAACTTGCACAATTAATTCAAGCCGGTGGATCGAACCAGTATTTGCCTCTGAAGGTTGTACCGATAAATCTAGATGTGATGAAATGGGGGGAGAATGGACCCCAGAAGGACAACCTGTTGATATCTTATGTTTTGATGTAAATCAAACAAATTTCAGCTATGCAGGATCATCAGGAAAGACACTTTCAGACTGTGTTCAAACAGAAGATAAGATTATTGACGGCATTACTTACCGTTGCGTAAGAGCCTTCTGCGCCTGTGGAAGCGGTAACGGCTCGTCTTTCGCATCTACATCTCTTGGCGGATGTCAATTCAAGGTGGAAACTACCCTCTTGCCAAGCTGGACTATATTTAAACTTGGTAGATTTGTCTCAACTGAGAGTAGCTATCACATCACCCCGATGGATCCGTTTATCTTATTTGGGATTGTAGACTTAAAAAAACAAATCATTTATTTGAATAAAAACACCAAAAGTCCAGATAAATCACCAGAAACAAAGGAGGGATGACACATGTCAGGAACACATCTGAAGTCAGTTTTCGCCATTGCCATCCTGGCAAGCCTCGCTCTCATTGCGGGCTGCCGGGGAGGCGGCCCGGAACCGTCCAGGGAACTTTCCCGAGCAAGCTTCTCCGACGACAACGCTCTAGTTCTGAGTAGCGACTTCGGAGAGGCAATCCGGAGACTCAGCCTTCCCCCCGCTAGCCCTTCCCCTGATCAAGCAGGCTCAAGGACCAGCAACATGGCCTGCTACCTCTCCCCCACCAGCGCTCCCCGTCCGGGCAAGCTCTTCCGTGTGGAGCGCATAGATGGAAAGACCACCTACGTCCGCAGGCCGGCCATGATTGTCAACGACCTGGCCGCCGCTTACCCTGGGGCTCCCGCCATGGTTCCCCCGCCAGGCTATGAGAAGGTGGGGCTTTGCGAGCTTATGGGTGGCACCCCAGTCCCCGCCCCACCTCCAGTGGACACCGGCCTTTTCCTAAAACCTTAGGCCTCTTGCCTCGTCCCCCTGGGCATCGCCAACCAACGCCTGATGGACTAGCCCAACTGAGCCAACAAGGCCCAGCAGCTAGCCGAAGCCCTCTCCCCGCCTGCGCGGTCCCACTCCACCCGGCGCTTCGCACCACCCTCCCCTTACGAGGGGAGGGGAAAGAAGCTCCCCCTCCCCGTTTACAGGGAGGGGCCAGGGGTGGGGTCCCTCCCCCTCCCTGCTTGCGGGGAGGGGGCCGGGGGGTGGGGTTTACAATTGCCCCGTGTCCGAGCAGGCCTTTCCCGTCCCCTTAAGCCAGCAGCGCGAGGAGCTCTCTGCAGCCCTGGCCCATATCCGCCAGAGCACCCAGCGGGACTACCCCTTTGCCCTGATCGGGGGAAGCGGCCTTGACCTTGCCTCCCTGATTGAGGAGGAGGATGCCCGCCTCCCCCTGGTCGGCATCCCCCACCTTGCCCCCGCCACCGTGGCCGGTCACCGGGGCGAGCTCATCCTCGGCACCTGCCAGGGAAAACCCCTCGCCCTCCAGCTCGGCCGCCTCCACTACTACGAGGGCCACTCCCTCTACCGGGTCACCTTCCCCGTCCGCCTGCTCAGTGCCCTTGGCGCCCGGGTGCTGGTGGTGACCACCGCCTCGGGTGGCATCCACCGCGACATGGCCCCCGGCGACGTGATGCTCCACAGCGACTTCATCAACCTGCTGGGCGACGACCCCCTGCGCGGAGTGGAGGTGGAGCCCGGACGGCCCCGCTTCCTGGACCTCTCCGCCCCCTACGACCTGGAGCTGACCGACCTCCTGGAGGAGGCCCTCTTGGGCGCCGGCCTGGTGGTCCACCGGGGGACCTTTGCCGCCCGCCCCGGCCCCTGCTACGAGACCCGGGCCGAGATTGAGATGCTGAGAAGCCTGGGGGTGGGGGCCGTCTCCATGTCCACCGTGCCCGAGGTGGTGGTGGGAAACCATCTGGGCATGCGGGTGGTGGGTCTATCCATTATCACCAACCGGGCAGGGGTGGGCAAGCTCTCCCATGAGGAGGTGCTAAGGGTCAGCCAGCAGGCATCAGAGCGCCTCTGCCAGGCCCTGCAAAGTTTCCTCGCCCGCGCCGAGGCGGGAGGAGAGGGAGGATAAGCGACTCCTGATGGAAGTGGCGGGGGCGGGATTCGAACCCGCGACCTGACGGTTATGAGCCGTCCGCTCTAACCCCTGAGCTACCCCGCCGCCGCTGTGGCATCAGCCCGGGGCCTGGCACCACTTACTACCCCACCCGGGGCGCCTTGTTATACCTCAAACTCGGGGGCCTCGGTATGCTCCTCCTCCTGCCCCATGAGCTGGTCTGCGCTCACATCGGTGGTCCCCGAGAAGACCCGCCCGAAGCGGGTGAGGATCTCGGCCTGGCCGCGGATCTTCATCACGCTCACGTTCTCCGTAAACTGGGCGATGAAGACCTCGCCCGGGTCCAGCTTCTCCGAATGGAGGAAGCGGGTCTCCTCTCCGCGGGTGAGCCCGGAGACGCTCACTCCCGGACCCAGCGCCTTGACCACGATGTACTCGGCCTGCACCGCTTTATCCAACTCGTCTTTCATGGCCTAGGGATTGTAGCAAGGGCAAGGACGGCATGCCTATACCCGAGCTAGCCCCGCCGCTGCCCCTTGCAGCGGGGACAGAGGCCGTGGATGATGAGCTCGCTGTCCACAAACTGCCACCCCCGGCAGGCGGCCGCCTGCCTCACCAGGTGCTCGTGGCCCCAATCCACAAACTCAACGATCTCCCCGCACCCCTCGCAGATCATGTGGTGGTGGTGCTGCCGGCCCAGCTTCACCTCATAGCGGGCCGGCCCCTCGTCCATGGTGCTCTTGGACAAAAGCCCCGCCCTCACCATCAGGTCCAGGGTGCGATAGACCGTTGCCCGGCTCAGGGGAAAGCGGTCAAACTCCTCTCGCCAGCGCCCCTCACGGCGAAGCAGCTCCAGGATCGCCTCGGCATCAAAGTGACGGGGCTTGAGGCGAAAGATCTCCTCCGCCATGAAGAGCCGCTTCTTGGTCACATGGTGACCCTTCCCCCGCAGGTACTCTGCAAACAACCGCCGGGCCCGTTCCGCTTCCGTCTCAACTTTAGCGCTCACTAAGTCTCATATTATCACGGACTTGAAAGAGCTCATATCCCTAAAATCCTGCTGTGGAGATTTTCCGACCCAGGGTGGAGAGCGAGACCGGACGCCTTGAGATGGTGGTGGTGGAACCCCCAGGGCTCAACCACCTGGCCATGGAACCCTCCGACCTGGAGCACTACTTCATCCGCGATGGAGAGCTTAAGGAGAACCCCGGCTACCTCCTGTTTGAGGACCTGCTCTTTGTGCGCCTGGCCCGCCGGGAGCACGACCAATTCACCTCAGTGCTCTCTGCCACCGGCCAGGTGCTCACCTTCTCCCAGCTCATGGCCGAAGCCCTAGAGCAGGAGGCGGCGGTGGAAGGTCTCATGGCTGGCCTGAGGGAGCTGGGAGATATTGACGGGGAGCTTGAAGAGGAGCTTCGTCACCTCAACCCATCAGACCTTGTCCTGGTGTTGACCAGCGGCCGGAGGCGGGGCAGGCGCTTTGCCGAGCGCCTATTTGCCCCCCTGCCCAACCTGCTCTACACCAGAGACCTTGCCGCGGTGATGGGCAAGGTGGTGGTCCTCTCCTATGCCGCCAAGCCGGCCCGCTACCGGGAAATGCTCATGGCCCGCATCCTCTTCGCCCACCATCCCTCCCTCAGGGAGTGCAGACTGGTGGATCTGGGCCGGGCCGCACCTGGCCTCACCGTGGAGGGAGGAGACCTCATGGTGGTCTCTTCCCAGGTGGCCCTGATCGGCACCTCCGAGCGCACCTCCCGCCGGGCGGCAGAGCTCATTGCCGCAGAGCTGCTGGGCGAGGGCGGCTTTGAGGTGGTGCTTGCGGTGGAGGTGCCCCCCGAGCGGAGGGCGATGCACCTGGACACGGTGTTTACCGTTATCGGCCCCGAGTGTGCGGTGGTCTATCCCCCCTACATTGAACAGCCCCCCGACGCCGATCCCCCCGGGGTGAGGGTCTACCGGCTGGAGCGACCGGGGGACCGGATGGAGAAGCCCACCGGCCGCACCCTGCTTCGTGAGCTTGCTGAACTGGGCTACCACTTTGAGCCCATCGCCTGCGGGGGGAGGCGCTTCCGCCTGCTGCAGGACCGGGAGCAGTGGTCGGACGGGTGCAACCTGTTTGCCCTTGCCCCCAATGTGGTGGTCTGCTACGAGCGAAACGACGAGACCATTCGCGAACTCCAGCGCAACGACTTTCGGGTGGTCACCCCGGAGGAGTTCGTCAGGAACAGCGAGTTCTACCTCTCCCGTGCGCCGGAGCGCCGCACGGTGGTCGCCCTTGAGGGGGCCGAGCTTTGCCGGGGAAGGGGCGGCCCCCGCT
The DNA here is from genome assembly GCA_026981635.1 of bacterium. Classification (GTDB taxonomy): domain Bacteria; phylum 4484-113; class 4484-113; order JALSIF01; family JALSIF01; genus JALSIF01. The sequence continues at coordinate 5,364 of JALSIF010000029.1, forward strand.
GTATGACCCTGCCCCTGCGCCGGGCAACCGCCTAGCTGGGGATCTAGGCCCCCGCCACCGACGCCCTGATGTTTAGCGCCTGTTGGACCTCCTCCACCTTGTCCAGCCGCTCCCAGGGGAGCTCCATGTCCTCCCTCCCCAGGTGGCCGTAGGCGCTGATGGGGGCATAGCGCACCTGGGTGAGCCCCAGCTCCTCAATCATGGCGGCGGGCCGGAAGTCAAAGATGCCCCCCTCCATCAGCATCTGCTCAATCCGTTCCACTCCGACCCGCTGGGTGCCGAAGGTCTCCACGTGGATGGAGAAGGGCTTGGCCCGGCCGATGGCGTAGCTCACCTGCAGCTCCAGTCGGTCGGCTACCCCCGCCGCCACCAGGTTCTTGGCCACATAGCGGCAGTAGTAGGTGGCGCTGCGGTCCACCTTGGTTGGGTCCTTGCCCGAAAAGGCCCCCCCGCCGTGGCGGGAGGTTCCCCCGTAGGTGTCC
>JALSIF010000030.1 GCA_026981635.1 bacterium
GCCCCTGAGTCTGGCCGATCTGTTGCGCTACCGCAGCTTCATTGAGGCGAGCCAGCTTCCCGTGCTCATCCCCACCCAGAAGGCCATCCAGCCGGAGGAGGTGGAAGTGCTGGCTGAGCTGGGAGTAGAGGCGGTGATGATCGGTGTGGTGGTCACCGGTCAGGAGGCCGGTCAGGTGGAGCAGGCCACCCGGGCATTCCGCCAGGCCATTGATCGCCTGTAATGGAACTTGCCCTGCCCCTTCGCGTGGCCTATCTGCCGCTGGACGACCGACCGCCCAACCTGAGACTGGTCCAGGGTCTGGCCAGGGCGGCCAGGGTAAGCCTTATCCTTCCCCCGCCGGAAGCCATCCCCACCCTGGAGACTCCCTCATCGGTGCTCGCCCTGGAAAGCTTCCTGCTGGAGCTTGAAGAGATCTCCCACCTGGTGCTCAGCCTGGACAATCTTGCCTTTGGCGGGCTCACCTTTTCCCGCCGGGCCACTCCCCGGGGGGGACTGCCCGGGCTGATTGAGGCACTAAAGGGCTTCAAGCTAAAAAACCCCCAGGCCGAAATCTTGGCCTTCACCGTCCTCCCCCCCACCCCGCGGGAAGACCAGCCCACTCTCCTCCGGGCCCTTTACCAGACCGGACGGGGCATGCTTGCCAGCGGCAGGCCCACTCCACCACGTCTCAGACCCAGCCTGCGTACCCGGCTTCTGCGCCGCCAGCGCTACCTGAACACCATAAGCTCTCTGCTTGAGGAGATCCTGCCCCTCTGTCGTGCGGTGGTGGTGGGTCACGATGATGTGGGTCTGCCCATGGCGGCTGTCGCGGCACGGCGCTGGCTTATTAGCCGTCTCCCTTCCACCTGGCGGGAGAAGGTCTTCCTCATGGACGGGGCAGACGAGCTGGGGGCACTCACCTTTGCAAGGGCGCTCATCCCCCAGCTTACCGAGACCCGCCTGCCCCTCATCATCGCCTATCCGGAGGGTCTGCACCTTAGGGGAAAGTTTGAGTCGGTGAGCCTTGCCCGGGTGCTCTATGAGAAGCTGCGCTTCCTCGGCCTTGAGGCCTATGCCATAAAAAGGCTTACCGGCGCCGAGATCCCCTTCGCCATTTTCAACTGGCCCCAGGGCCGCCAGCCCGACCACCTTGACCCCCCGCTGGGGGAGGAGCGACAGGTGCTGACCAACTTAAGGGAGCAGTTGCGCAAGCGCTACCTCAGACTGCTTGAGGGACTGACCCAGGCGCCCCGCTGGATGGCGGCAGATCTCGCCTGGGCCAACGGCTCCTCCCCTGAGCTTTGGGCCCAATTTGCCGCCACTCCCAGGCTCTCCTTCCCCCTAGGCTATGCCGGCCTCAACACCCAGGCCAACGCCCTGGGAGCGGTGCTCGCCCAGTGGGTAGTGGCCCACTACCCGGGCTGTCGCACCGACCAGCTCTTCCGCCTAAGCCTTGAGCGGGTGGCAGACGACTTCTACTACCAGGTCCAGTTTCGCCCCCGGGTAAGGGAGCGGCTGAGGGATCGGGGGATGAACCCAGATCTGCCCCACCCCGAGTGGCCCGGCTGGGAGGAGCTGGCGAGGGAGCTTGAGGCCGGGGTGGGCAGGCTGCTTGACCGGCTAAGCCACACCGGCCGCCTCCCCCTGACCCGGGAGAGGCTCACCGTCAGGGCCCGCTTCCCCTGGTGGCGGAGCTTTGAGGCAGAGATTGAAATTGGGCTTTCGGAGTGAGATGACAGGGGAGCGCTACCAGGTGGTGGTGGTTGGGGGAGGGATGGCCGGCACGGTGGCCGCCCTCACCGCCGCCCGGCTGGGGGCAAGGACCCTGCTGGTGGAGCGCTCGGCGGAGCTTGGCGGGGTGGCCAGCCGAGCCTGGGTGACCCCCTGGCAGAGCTTCCACTCTCCCCGCGGGCGGGTGGTGGGGGGCATACCCCAGCTCATCGTGGAGCGGCTGGTGGAGATGGGCGCCTGCCTGGGCCATGTGCCCGACCCCATCGGCTTTGCCCCCTCCCTCACCCCGGTGGAACCCCGGGCGGTTGCCCCCCTGCTGGTAGAGCTGGCTAGGGAGGCGGGAGTGGAGCTCTCCCTTGAAACGAGCCTCACCGGGGTGGAGGTGGAGGAGGGAAGGGTTGCCGGCCTCACCCTCGCCCGGGGCGGGGAGGAGAGCCAGGTGCGGGCGGGGGCGGTGGTGGATGCCACCGGCTCTGCCCTGGTTGCCCGGATGGCAGGTCTGCCAACGGAGCTTAGCGAGGAGCGCCAGCCGGCAAGCCTCCTCTTTCGCATGAGCGGGGTTGATGGTGGGGAGATCATCGCCTACATGGAGGAGAACCCGGAGGAGTTTGTCCTTAACCCTGACCGGCGGGTGCTAAGACTTGGCTACCTTGCGGTAAGCGGCTTCTTCTCCCTGGTGAGGGAGGCCAGAGAGCGGGGCGAGCTTCGCCTGCTCAACCGCGACAGGGTGCTCTTCTTCGGCCTGCCCAGCGGAGACGAGGTGATCGTAAACACCACCCGCCTGGAGCCACCCCCCACCGACGACCCCAGCTCCCCCCACTACCAGCGCTACTACCGGGAGGGGGTGGAGCAGGTGAGGGAGCTAGCCGGCTGGATGGTGAGGAGACTGCCCGGCTTTGCCCGGGCAGAAATGACCGGCCTTGCCCAGGAGCTGGGCATCCGGGAGAGCTTCCGCCTGGTGGGCGCCTACCTGCTCTCTGCGGAGGATGTCCTCTCGGGCAGACATTTTGCCGATTCGGTGGCGCTGGGATCCTTCCCCATTGACATCCACCGCCAGGATGCTGGCCTGGAAAGCTACCCCATCGGCGGGGAGGGCGACTACGGCATCCCCCTGGGCTGCCTCCATCACCCCACGGTGGCAAACCTGTATGTTGCCGGCAAGGGGGCCAGCTTCTCCCACCGCGCCTTCGCCTCCGCCCGCACCATCCCCACCGCCATGAGTCTGGGTCAGGCAGCAGGCATCCTGGCCTTCCTTGCCAGCGAGGGGATGGCGGCAGGGTCTCCCGGCCTTGGGGAAAGCTTTGGCGAACTTGCCCGGGGACTGGGCCACATCCACCGCCCCGAGCAGATCGTAAGGGACCAGCTTACCCGCAACTTTCTCTCCGCGGACTAGCGGCGGTTTCGCCTCACCAGGCGGTTTAGCTTCCAGCCCAGGATGTCGCGGTACATGGCCATCCGCTCAACGAAGCCGGGCAGAAGCCCCCGCTTCTCCTCCTTCATCTGGTGGCTTAGCCCCCGAAGCTCAACTCGCCTCACCTTGGCCCCTGCCTTCTCCAGGTAGTGGTTCAGGGCCACCTCAATCCCGTAGCGCTGGTCCCAATCGGCAAACCCCTCCAGAAGCTCCCGCCGCACCGCCCGCTGGCCCGAGATGCCCGGGGCCACCTTCTGGGCCAGGTCGGTTGGTGCCCTGCCCTGCTGAAAGACCCCCAGGGTGGCGTCGCACTCGCCCAGGAGCACCGGCTCCACCAGGGCCACCAGGTGATCGGGGCGAAGGCCGATGAGATCGGCGTCCACAAAGGCCACCACCCTGCCCCGGCTCTGCTTGAAGCCAGTAAGCATGGCCATCCCCTTGCCCAGGTTTTGGGGATGGACAAAGAGCCGAAGCTTGGCGATGGCCAGCCGTTGGGCCGCCCGGGCGGTCCCGTCCCGGGAGCCGTCGTCCACCACCACGATCTCGTCAATGAGCTCCACCCCAGCCGCCGTCTCCACCACCGAAGGGAGTCTCTCCGCCTCGTTGTAGGCGGGGATGACCAGTGAGACCCTGACCCTTCCCTCTTGCTGGCCACTCCCCTCCACCGGCTAGGCCCCGCGGGAAGCGAGGAAGGTCTCAATCTCCTCCTTGAGGGCGGGAAGCAGCTCATCAAAGGTGAGCTTGCTGCGCACGATCTTTCCCTCCCGATAGATGAGGAAGTTTCCCCGCCCGGCGGCAATGCCCACGTCGGCCTCCCGACACTCCCCCGGCCCGTTCACCTCGCAGCCCATCACCGCCACGGTAAGCTTGCCCGAGACCTCAAGCTCCTCCAAATAGTCCTGCACCAGCTCAATGAGTTTGTAGAGGTCGTAGTTGATCCGCCCGCAGGTGGGACAGGCGACCAGCTTGATGTGGTCGGGAAGCAGGTCCAGGGCAGCAAGGATCTCCTTGGCCACCTTTACCTCCTCCACCGGGTTGTCGGTGAGGCTTACCCGGATGGTGTCACCGATGCCCTCGGCCAGAAGCAGGCTCAGTCCAACCGTGGAGCGGGCCGCTCCCCCTACCCCGGGGCCCGCCTCGGTCACCCCGAGGTGAAGGGGAAGGTCGGAAAGCTGGGCAAACTGGCGGTTGGCCTGCACCATGGTCTCCACGTCGGTGGACTTTAGAGAGACCACGATGTCCTCCACCCCCTCATCCTGCATGATCTTTATATAGTCCAGGGCGCTCTTTACCATGGTGCCGGCCGGGTCGTTGACGAACTCGTCCACATAGCGCTTGGCGATGGAGCCGGAGTTGACCCCGATGCGGATGGGGATGCCCGCCTCCCTCACCTCCCGGGCGATGCGCTTGGCCCAGTCGGTGACCACGCAGGTGCCGGGGTTTAGCCTCACTTTGTGGACCCCCGCCTCAATGGCCATCAGGGCGTGCTGGGGGGTGTAGTGGATGTCGGCGATCACCGGTAGGGGGGAGTGCCTTACGATGTCCTTCAGCGCCCGGGCGTCCTCGTCCTCCGGTACCGCCACCCTGACCAGCTGGCAGCCCGCCTTGGCCAGGGCCAGGATCTGGCGCATGGTGGCGGAGTAGTCGCGGGTCTTGGTGTCGCACATGGACTGGATCACCACCGGCGCCCCTCCCCCCAGGGGGACGTCGCCCACCATCACCTGGCGCGAGATGCGCCGGGGGGCAACCAGCGAGTTGCCCAGCCTAGGTGCCGAGGTAACGAGCTTTTCTCTCATCTATCTCCTTTCGGGGCAGCAGTTGGTCCTTGCCGATGAAGGTCAAGTTTAGCCCGAAGGGCACCACCGCCACCCGCTCCACCTGCCCCGCCTTGGTGAAGGCCTCCTGCAGGGCGGCCGGCAGGCTCTCCCTTACTACTACCCCAAAGGGGGAAACCTCCGCTGGATCAAGCTCGCTAACCATCACCACATGGATCCGCTCGGTCTTCTTGACCAGCGCCAGCACCAGGTGGGCCAGGGGCCGGTAGCCATGGCGGAGCATCTCCTTCAGGCGGTGGCTTGAGGCCATTTCTCGGTAGTCGGCAAAGCCGGTGTGTCCCATCCCTTCCTCACAGCGGGCGACCAGCACCAGCGAACCCCCGTCGCGCACCAGCCGGGCACAATTTTCCATCACCTTGTGGGCCTGGTAGAAGTTTACGTCCCGCGGGTGTCCTCCGCAGGAGGCGATCACCAGGTCGTAGGGCACCTCCGGCACCAGCCGGCCGAAGTGCTCCTCCACGATGGTACAGCCCCGGCGGTGGGCGTAGCTGTAGTCCCCTGCCACCACCGCCCCCACCCCGCCCGAGGCGTCCTCAATCACATCCAGCATAAAGTCGGGCCGGGCCATGGCGCAGACGTCCATCAGGTCTTCATGGACCGGGTTCCCCTTCAGTATCCCCGCCCGGGCCATGGGGTGGAAGTCGCCGGTCACCGGATCTATGGCCAGGCGGTGGTTCTCCACGATGGATCGGGTGGCGCCTACAGCAGGAAAGAGGCCCTTTCTGCCGCCGGAAAAGCCGGCAAAGTAGTGGTAGGTGATGGAGCCGGTGATCATCAGAAAGTCGGCGTCGGCGGCCAGCCTATTTAGATGAACCAGGGTCCCCCGGTCGGTGCGCCCCAGGCTGACATGGGAGCTCTCA
>JALSIF010000031.1 GCA_026981635.1 bacterium
CCCTAAGCACTACTGCCCGCATAGCTCTCCCTTGGCTGGTCTAGCCATCGGCAACCCTGGGCTTTGCCCTGAAGTACTGCACCGGCCAAAAGTCTGGCTCAACCCCAAGCCTCAATGCTGCCCGCAGGGGGAAGTAGGGGTCACGCAGAAGCTCCCGCGCCATCAGGACCACATCGGCCTGGCCGGTGGCAACGATCTGCTCCGCCTGCTCGGGGGTGGTGATGAGGCCGACCGCCCCGGTTGGCACCTCAGCCTGCCGGCGGATGGCCTCGGCGAAGGGGACCTGGTAGCCCGGGTAGTCGGGGATGGGGGCGCTAGGAACGATGCCACCACTTGAGCAGTCAATCAGGTCAACCCCGATCTCTTTTAGCCGGCGGGCAAACTCCACCGACTGGTCAAGGTCCCAGCCCCCCTCCACCCAGTCGGTAGCAGATATGCGCACAAGGAGAGGAAGCTCTGCCGGCACCGCCTCCCTCACCCTCTTCGCCACCATGAGGGGGAAGCGAATGCGATTTTCAAAACTTCCCCCGAACTGGTCGCCTCGCCGGTTGGCGAGGGGGCTTAGGAACTCGTGGAGCAGGTAGCCGTGGGCCATATGGATCTCAACCACCTGGAAACCTGCCTCCACCGCCCGGCGAGCGGCCTCGGCGAAAGCCTGGGCGATATCGGACAGCTCCTCCGGGGAAAGCTCCCTGGGAGTTGGGTAGCCCTCATCGAAGGGGAGGGGACTTGGGGCAACCGGCTGCCAGGCGCCCTCTTCCTTAGTGAGGGGGCGGGGGAGCTTCTCCCAGGGGCGGCGGGTGGAGGCCTTGCGCCCGGCATGGGCGAGCTGGATGGCGGGGACCGCCCCCTGCTCGGCGATGAAGCGGGCGATGGGGGCAAAGGCCTCCTTCTGCTGGTCATTCCACAGGCCGGTATCCCAGGGGGAGATGCGGCCCTCGGAAAGGACGGCGGTGGCCTCTGTCATCACCAGCCCCGCTCCGCCCACCGCCCGGCTGCCCAGGTGGACCAGGTGCCACTCGGTGGGGCAGCCCTCGTGGGCCGAATACATGCACATGGGGGACACGAAGATGCGGTTGCGGAAGGTGAGCGATCGGAGAGTCAGGGGTTCAAACAGCTTTGCTCCCATGCCCACGGGCTAAATATAGCCCACCGGCCTAGCCCCCAGTTCCGGTATCAATGGTCGGCTCCCTGAGGGGCATGTTGTCAATCAGGCGGGTCTCGCCTACTCGGATTGCGCCCAGCACCCTGCCCTCCCCCTCCACCTTCCCCTCCGGGAATGGCTTGAGATCACCTGCCCGGCGCACCACGAAGTAGTCCAGCTCCACCCCGGGGGTCTCCCTGATCACCCGGCGGCCCGCCTCCTCCAGCCTCTCCACCGAGCGCTCCCCCTGCTCGTAGAGCTCCTTTGCCCTGGTCAGGGCGCGAAACAGGCAGAGGGCCCGCTCCCGCTCCTCGGGGCTCAGGTAGCGGTTGCGGCTGGAGGCAGCCAGCCCGTCGTCGTCGCGGATCAGGGGACAGGCCACCACCTCCACCCCCAGGTCCAGATTCCTGGCCAGCTGGCGAACGATCAGTAGCTGCTGGTAGTCCTTCTCCCCGAAGTAGGCCCGGTGGGGGCGGATGAGGGCAAACAGCTTGGCCACCACCAGACATACGCCGTCAAAGTGGCCGGGGCGGTGGGCCCCCTCCAAATCCTCGGTCAGCCCGCTGACGTGGACGCTGGTAAGGAAGGGCTCCGGGTAGACCTGGTCCACCGTCGGGGCGTAGACCAGGTCCACTCCCGCCTCCTCGCATAGCTTGAGGTCCGCCTCCAGGGTGCGCGGATAGCGCTCAAAGTCCTCCCCCGGCCCAAACTGGGTGGGATTGACAAAGATGGAGACCACCCCCACATCACACTCGGCAACCATTCTGTGGATCAGGCTCATGTGGCCCTGGTGGAGGGCCCCCATGGTGGGGACAAAGCCCACCAGCCGCTCCCGGGGGGCGTCGTCCACGCACTCGTAGCGCAGATGGGAAAGCTCGGCAACCAGCTCACACGGGGTGTGGACCGTTTTCATCCCGAGGTCAGTCTATCAGCAGGTGGTTGCGCAGGCAGGGTAAGCCCCTACAATAAAGCTAGCAATTTGAGAATGGGAGGTCTTACCATGAGGAGCGCCGCCATCTTGCTCATCTCTGTTTCGGCAACCCTCATCCTCCTTATTTCTGCAACACCTCTTGCGGGGGAAGAGGGTGAGTATGTGGTTCCGGACAACGTCATCGCCCTCAAGGGCAAAGACGTCATCATCTTTACCACCAGCTATGCCAAACTGAGCCCCGGGGAGAGAGTTACCCACTTCTGGAAGGCGCTGGTGAGGGCAATGAGCCATCACTTCAAGAACTATGACCGCCCCATTGAGGAGGGGGACTTCTCCCTAGAAGAGCGCTGGAACGGGGACGTCTGGATCAAGCTCCATGATGAGTCGCTCATTGAGGTAAGCCAGCAAGATGCCGCCGACCACGCCCGCGACTCGGTGATGAGCCTAGCCAACTATTGGCTGGGGCTGGTCAGGCGCTATGTGCTTGAGACCCAGCCAGAAAACGACCCGCAAGTGGTCTTCTAGTCAGCCTCCCTGCTAACTCCAGCCCCTTCCAGGGCTAGAATAGCCCCGCTATGGAGCAGGCAAAAGCAGCCCCCACCAAGGGGAGCCGGCGCTACGACTTTGCCCAGGTGGAGGCCAAGTGGCAGGCCATCTGGGAGCGGGAGGGCCGCTGGCACGGGGAGGACCTTAGGGGAACCAAGCGCTACATCCTCTCCATGTTCCCCTACCCCTCCGGCCACTGCCACATGGGCCACGTGCGCAACTACTCCATCAGCGACGTGGTCTCCCGCATCGCCAGAAAGCGGGGGTTCAACGTGATGCACCCGATGGGCTACGACTCCTTCGGCCTTCCCGCCGAGCAGGCGGCCATTGACCGGGGCGTTGACCCGGCTAAGTTCATCGACCAGTGCATCACCTCCTTTGAGGCCGATCTTAAGCGGCTAGGCTTCTCCTTTGACTGGCAGCGGGCCTACCGCACCAGCGACCCCGATTACTACCGCTGGACCCAGTGGCTCTTCCTGCTGCTGTGGCGGCGGGGGCTGGTCTACCGCAAGCGTTCCGCGGTCAACTGGTGCGAGGAGCACGGCGTGCTTGCCAACGAAGAGGCGGCGGGCGGGGTTTGCTGGCGGTGCAACCGGCCGGTGGAGAAGCGGGAGCTTGAGCAGTGGTTCATAAGGACCACCGCCTACGCCGACCGCCTGCTGGAGGACCTGAAGCTTCTGGAGGGAAAGTGGCCGGAGCGGGTCATCACCATGCAGCGAAACTGGATCGGCCGCTCCGAGGGGGCCTATGTGGACTTTGAGGTCCCCTACCTCAACACCACCCTCAGGGTCTTTACCACCCGCCCAGACACCCTCTGGGGAGTGACCTTCATGGCGGTGGCCCCCGAGCACCCCATCGTGGGCAAGGTGGCCGAGCTAAACCCCGACCGGGCAGGGGAGATCCTGGCCTATGTGGAGCGAGCCAAGACCAAGACGGAGGAGGAGCGCACCGCCGAGGAGCGGGAAAAGACCGGCCTAGAACTTGGCATCAGCGCCCTTCACCCCACCACCGGGGAGGATGTGCCCATCTATGTGGCCGACTACGTGCTTATGGAGTACGGTACCGGTGCGGTGATGGGGGTGCCGGCCCACGATCTTCGCGACTACGAGTTTGCCCAAAAATACGGCCTTCCCATCGTGGAGGTGATTGAGCCGCCCGCCGGGGAGGAGTATGAGACTCCCATCTATGTGGGCTACGGGCGGATGGTAAACAGCGGGCCCCTGACCGGCACCGAAGGCCCAGAGGCGGTAAGGAAGACGGCCGAGTACCTTGAGTCCATCGGCAAGGGGGAGCCTGCGGTCACCTATCGGCTGAGGGACTGGCTGCTCTCGCGCCAGCGCTACTGGGGCTGCCCCATCCCCCTGGTCCACTGTGAGCAGTGTGGCTGGGTACCGGTGCCCGAGGAGGAGCTTCCCGTCCTCCTACCGGAGGGTGCTCCCATCGCCTCGGCCAAGGGCTCACCCCTGGCCGAGGTGGAGGAGTTCGTCCGCACCACCTGCCCACAGTGCGGCGGCTCCGGCCGGCGGGAGACCGACACCATGACCACCTTCATGGACTCTGCCTGGTACTTCCTGCGCTTCTGCGACCCCAGAAACAGCAAGCAGGCCTTTGATCCTAAGAAGGTGGCCTACTGGATGCCGGTAGACATCTACGTGGGGGGGATTGAGCATGCGGTGGGGCACCTCATGTATGCCCGCTTCATAAACAAGGTACTCCACGACGAGGGACTGGTCCCCTACTCGGAGCCCTTCACGGTGCTCTTTACCCAAGGGATGCTCACCTACCCCGCCTACTACAACCAGGAGCTGGGCTGGGTCCCCGAGAAGGAGGTGGACACTGAGAGGCTCATCCACCGGGAGACGGGAAGGCCGGTTGAGCGCATTGTGCTCAAGATGAGCAAGAGCAAGTTCAACACGGTAAGCCCCCAGGAGATGATTGAGCGCTACGGGGCGGATACGGTGCGCCTATTCTCCCTCTTCGGCGGCCCGCCCGACCAGGACTTTGAGTGGCAGGAGGGGGGCGTCTCCGGCTGCCACCGCTTCCTCTCCCGCCTGTGGCGCCTGTGCCACGAGTTTGCCGAAAGATTTCCCCGGACCACTCCATCATCGCCCAAGGAGCCCAGTCAGGACGGGCTCCCAGCCGAGCTTGAGCGGGAGCGTCACCACACCCTAGCGGCGGTAAACCGGGATGTGGCGGAAGGCTGGTCTTTCAACACCGCCATCGCCCGACTGATGGAGCTGCTGAACTTCCTCAACCAGCAGTTTCCCAAGCTGAGTGGAGAGGACCAGGAAGCAGCCCCCGCCTTTGCCGCCTGCCTAAGAAGTGAGCTTGCCCTGCTTTCACCCTTCTGCCCCCACATCGCCGAGGAGCTGTGGGAGGTGCTGGGCTTTGAAGGCCGGGCGGAGGACTACCCCTGGGAGGAGCCCGATCCTGCCTGGCTTGCGCGAGAGACCGTCACCATCCCGGTGACCATCCGGGGAAAGGTGCGGGCCGAAGTTGAGGTCCCCGCCGAGGCTGGCGAGGAGGAGGTGCGCCAGATTGTCCTCTCCCACGAGAGGGTGAAAAACTACCTGGAGGGGAAGGAGGTGGTGAAGTTCATCTACGTGCCCGGCCGCATCGTAAACATCGTCTTGAAATAGCTTGAATAAGGCAAAGCCAAATCTTCGCCTGGTGGTTATCCTCACCCCGGCGGGCCAAGTACCCGCCCTGATGGGAGATGGAAGGCTGATCCTCTCCCTGCCCCCCCAGGAAGAGGGGATAGAGCTTCTTTCTCTGGTGCGTGGAAAGCTACCTGCGGTGAGGCCAGACCTTTCACCCACGGCTCCCATAAGTCGGGTCAGCAGGACCGAGGAGCTTTCCCCAGACGAACGCTGGATTCTCTCCCGCTCGCCCCTAAGCTGGCATGAGGAGCAGGAGCTCCTCTGGAGCAGACTTGACCTCACCGGGACTACCCCCTTCTTGAAGAAGGTGTGGCGGGAGCTGCTTAAGGTCCCTCCGGGAAAGACCATCACCTATGGTGAACTTGCTCTCCGGATCAACCCTCCCACCTCACCCCGGGCGGTGGGCATGGCCATGGCCAAAAACCGCTTTCCTCCCTTCATCCCCTGCCACCGGGTGGTGGCCAGGGCAGGCCTGGGCGGCTACGGGGGTGGCAGCAAGCTGAAGAGCAGGCTACTTGCTATGGAGCAGAGAGGG
>JALSIF010000032.1 GCA_026981635.1 bacterium
GCCCGACGGGCTTTCTCGGCGTCGGGAAGCTGGGCCCGGATTCTGAGCCAGGCCTGCTCCTTGCTCAGGCCGCGGGCCATGAGCCGGCGCACCTTCTCCTCGTCGTTTGCCACCACCGCCCATACCTTGTCCACCAGCTCCTCCAGCCCCTTCTCATAGAGCAGGGGGACCACCACCACCAGCGTCTCATTCTGACGGCGGAAGGTGGCGATCTGTTCTCTTAGCCGGCGGATCACTTCAGGGTGAACCAGTGCCTCAAGCTGGCGGAGCTTCTCCGGCTCGTGGAAGACCAGTTCGGCCAGCTTGGTCCGGTCAATCTCCCCGTCGGGGCGCAGAAACTGCCTGCCGAAATGGGCGACGATCTTCTGGTAGGTGGGGGTGGATTTGGCCATCACCTGGTGGGCAAGCTGGTCGGCGTCCACCACCTGGGCCCCGTACTTTTCCCTTAGCATCCGGGCCACGGTGGACTTGCCGGCTGCCACCCCGCCGGTTAGACCGATGATCATTCCCCTTTCTGGTCGTCCTGCTCGGCTTGCTCTTCCTTCTTGGCTCCGAGGAGCTTCTCAAACTCTTCCTTGAAGACCTCTCCCAGGGTGAGTTTTCTCTCCTCTCCCTTGGACTCGGCAACCGGCAGCTCAACTGCCTCCTCTTCGCGCTTGGGCTCCGGTTTCTTCTTCTCAAACAGAGCCCGCACCGAGACCTTGATGCGGCGGCTGGAGGGATCAATGTCGGTGATGCGAACCAGGAACTCGTCCCCCTCCTTGATGCGCTCGCGGGGATGGCTTAGCCTCTCCAGGGCGATCTCTCCGATGGGCAGAAAGCCGTCAAAGTATTCGTCCAGGGTGACGATCACTCCCCGGTCAAGGAGCTTTTGAGCGGTAACCTCCACTTCCTGGCCCACCCGGTACTTCTCCGAGATGTAATTCCAAGGGTCGTCCTCTACGTCCTTGCTGGAAAGCTGAACCTTGCGCTCCTTGAGGTCCACCCGCTTCACCTTGACCTGGAGCTTGTCTCCCACCTTGACGATCTCGCCCGGGTGGTTGAACTGGCGGTAGGTAAGCTCGCTGCGGTGGACCAGTCCGGTAACCCCGCCGGGAAGCTTGACGAATACCCCGAAGTCGGTCACATTCTCCACCTCTCCCTCATAGACCTCCTCGGGGATGATGTCCAACAGAGGGTCGGTCTGAAGCTGTTTGAGGGAGAGGGAGATGCGCCGCTCCTCGGGGTCCAGGGCGATGATCTTGGCGCGGATCCTCTCCCCCGGCTTGAGGACCTCTTTGGGGTGGTTTACCCGGTTCCAGCTGAGCTCGCTCACATGCAGCAGGCCGGTCAGGTTCTCGGTCACCTTGACGAAGGCGCCGTAGTCGGTTAGGGATTCAACCTCTCCCTCAATGATCATCCCCTCCTGGAGGGAGTCAAACTCCTGCTGCAGGCGGCTCTCCTTCTCCTGCAGGACCAGCTCCTTGCGGCTGAAGAAGAGACGATGGGGGAAACGCTTGTCATCGCCCCGGTCGCGCTCAATCTCCACCAGATGGGCCTGGCGCTGTTCGCCCACCTTGGGCCTGTCAAAGGGGAAGCTCTTCTCGTGGATGAACCCCCTCAGCAGGCCGCCGTAGGCGGAGACCTCGTAGCCCTTCTTGACCTTTCGCTCTATGGTGATGGTCACCAGGTTGCCCTCCTGCTTGTCACGCTGGGCCTCAAGCAGGGCGTTTTGGTAGTCCACCTGGCGCTTGGAGACTTTGATGTCGCCTCCCCGGCGGCTGATGATCTTTACCCTGACCGGGTCGCCCTCCTGCAGGCGCTCCAGGTCAACCTCGCTTACCTCCTCCACCGGCAGGATGGCCTCAGACTTGGCGCCGATGTCTACATAGATGGCATCTTCGGTGATCTTCACCACCCGGCCCTCAACGATCTGGCCGGGGCGAAGACCCCTCCGTTCTTCAAAGCTCTCTTGGAGCAGCTCCTCAAAATGCTGCTTGCCGTCACTCATCTACCCAGTTGGCCTCCAGTTGATCGGTTGGTCCCCCGTGGTTGTTTTCCTTACTCTACCGCCGAAGGGGGCTTCCTAACCTCAATCTCACCCTGCCGTCCAGCTCGGCTAAGCTCAAAGGTGACAAGGGAGGCAAGATAGTCTAGATGCTCAAGCCCCTGGCTGGTCATGGAAAGCTTGCCCTCGGCAAGAGCTAGGTATCTTATCAGCTCGGGGTGAAGCCCTAGGAGCTCAGCCAGCTTGCTCTCCTCGGCGGGTCTCATCCGCACCCCCCAGATCGTCCTCAGCCCTACCGCCAGCTCCTCCAGACGGCGCCGCTCAGTGTCGGCCTGCTCCATCCAGGCCACCGGCAGACGGTTTCGGCTGAGGCACTCCACGTAGTCTCGCAGGCTGGTGGTGTTTCGGTAGCGGATTCCATCCAGGTGGCCGTAGGCGCCCAGTCCCAGGGCGAGGTACTCCACCCCGAACCAGTATTTCAGGTTGTGGCGGCACTCGTGGCCCGGGCGGGCGAAGTTGCTCACCTCGTAGCGGTAGAGGCCGAAGCTCTCCGCCTTGGCAATGAGTATCCCAGTAAGCTCGGCCACCTGGCTGTCATCGGGCATCTCCACCCAGCCCTTGGAAATCCATCTGACCAGCGGCGTTCTCCCCTCCGGGGTGAGCTGGTAGGCGGAAAGGTGGGGCGGGTGGAAGCTGAGCACCTCCCGCAGGCTCCTTCCCCAGCTGGCCGGAGTCTGTCCAGGGATGCCGTAGATGAGGTCAAAGTTGAAGCTCTCAAAGCCCGCCTCCGCCACCAGGGAAAGCTTTTCCAATAGACCCCTTCGCCGGTAGGTGCGGTGGAGGAAGGCCAACTCCCGGTCGTCGGTGGACTGGACCCCCATGGAGATGCGGTTTACCCCCGCCCTTCTCAGGGTGGCAAGGTATTCCCGGCTAATGGTGTCGGGGTTGGCCTCCACCGTGATCTCGGCCCCGGCGGGGAGGTTGAAGATCCGGGCCACCAGCTCTATGAGCCGGGCCAGCTCCCCCGGGGGCAGGGTGGTGGGGGTGCCGCCGCCGATGAAGAGGGTGTCGTAGCGGGAAGGACTTAGGCTCAGCCGGTAGAGCTGGATCTCCTTTCTCAGGGCGGCAAGGTAGGCGTCCAGCAGGCGGTCGGAGATGCGCACGCAGGGGTAGGAGGCAAAGTCGCAGTAGGAGCAGCGCCGGAGGCAGAAGGGGATGTGGATGTAGATCCCCCGTGCACGGCTGACCGGCGGCTTTTGGGGCGTGCGGGGCCGGACCCCAAGCCTCCTTCCTTCCGCCCTGAGAGAGAGGGTGCTCATCGCTTTTTCCTCTTCTCCTCAGGTCCCTTCTTGAGCACCGCCAGGAAGGCCTCCTGGGGGATCTCCACCCGGCCCACCATCTTCATCCGCTTCTTGCCCTCCTTCTGGCGCTCAAGGAGCTTTCGCTTGCGGGTGATGTCTCCCCCGTAGCACTTGGCGGTCACGTCCTTTCTCAGCGGTGGGATGTTTTCTCTTGCTATCACCTTGCCTCCTACGGCGGCCTGGAGGGCAACCTCAAAGAGCTGGCGGGGGATCACCTTGCGCAGGGTCTGGATCACCGCCCGCCCGCGGCGCTGGGCGTCCTGGCGGTGGCAGAGGAAGCTGAGGCTGTCTACCGGCTCGCGGTTGACCAGGATGTCCACCCGGACAAGATCGGCCGGCTCATAGCCGGCTAGCTGGTAGTCAAAGCTGGCCATCCCGCGGGAGAGGGTCTTTAGCTGGTCGTAGAAGTCAAGCAGGATCTCGGCCAGGGGCAGGCGGGCGTGGATGTTTACCCGGTTTCCTGGCAGGTACTCAATCTCCCCTAGGCTGCCCCGGTGGCGCTGGATGAGCTCAATCATGGGGGACATATAGCTCACCGGAGTAAGCACGGTGGCCTCCACGATGGGCTCCAGGATCTGGTCTATCTTGGCCCGGTCGGGGAGCTTGGAGGGACTGTCTATCTCCAGCTCGCTTCCGTCGGTGAGCCTTACCCGGTAGACCACCGAGGGGCTGGTGGCCACCAGCTCAATCCCGTACTCGCGCTCAATCCGCTCCTGGACGATCTCCATGTGGAGCAGGCCAAGAAAGCCGCAGCGAAAGCCAAAGCCAAGCGCATCGGAGCTCTCCTGCTCAAAGTGGAGGGCGGCATCGTTCAGGGAGAGGCGCTCCAGGGCGCTCTTTAGCTCCTCATACTGCTCGGAGTTCACCGGATAGAGGCCGCTAAATACCATCGGCTTGGCGGGACGATAGCCGGGCAGGGGCTGGCTGGCGGGCCGCTTCTGTTGGGTCAGGGTGTCGCCTACCCGGGCGAGTCTCACCTCCTTGATGCCGGTCATCACAAACCCCACCTCGCCTGCCCTAAGCTCCTCTTGGTCCCTAAGCTCGGGGGTGAATATCCCCACCCGGTCCACCTTGGCCCGGGCGCCGCTTCCCATCAGCAGCACCTCGTCTCCCTTGCGCACGGTGCCCTCAAAGATGCGCACGTAGGTGACCACGCCGAAGTAGTTGTCGTAGTGGCTGTCAAAGACCAGCGCGCGCAGGGGGCGGTCGGGGTCGCCCTGGGGTGGGGGGATGCGCCTAATGATGGCGGCGATGAGCTCCTCCACCCCCTGGCCGGTCTTGGCGCTCACCTTGACGATCTCATCCTCCCGGCAGCCGATGAGCTGGGTGAGCTGCTCGGTGACCCCGGGGATGTCGGCGGTGGGGAGGTCTATCTTGTTGATCACCGGGATGATCTCCAGTCCCTCCTCCACCGCAAGGTAGAGGTTGGCGATGGTCTGGGCCTCCACCCCCTGGGCGGCGTCCACCACCAGCAGGGCGCCCTCGCAGGCCTTGAGGCTGCGGCTCACCTCGTAGGAGAAGTCCACATGGCCGGGGGTGTCAATCAGGTTTAGCTCGTAGGTCTTTCCCCCTTCTTCCCACAGCATCCTCACCGCCTGCATCTTGATGGTGATGCCCCGCTCCCGCTCCAGGTCCAGCCGGTCAAGGACCTGCTCGCGCATCTCCCGGGGGTCAAGCGTGCCGGTGATCTCCAGCAGGCGGTCGGCCAGGGTGGACTTGCCGTGGTCAATGTGGGCGATGATGCAGAAGTTGCGGATCTGCTCCTGGGGGGTGTGGCTAGCGGGGTGCGCTTGTTTAGCCATGGGCCTTTGGGCTGGTGATTATATGCCTAGTTCCTACCCGCCTGAAACCCTTTTTGCCGCCCGCCTACCTACCTAGTGGCTACCCCAAAGACCCCAAGGAGGTGTCAAAGATGAGACTTGCTGACAGACTTGGCAGGCTGGCTCTGGTGGGCTTGGTTCTGGTGCTGGTGGCCGGTGGTGCGATCCAGGCCCAGGAGGGACCTCCCCGGCACGGCCCTCCCGACAGGCCCGGCCTGCATGACCGGGCCCAGCGTACCCGGCCCATCCTGGGAGAGGTGATTGAGCTTACCGACCAGGGAATGGTGATAAGGCCCCACCTTCCCCCCGAGATCGCAAAGAAGCTTCGGGAGAAGGGCAGGAGCCTTCCCCCGCTTCCCGAAAAGATTGAGGTGATCTTTGCCGACCAGGTGCGCTTCGTGGACTCCCTGGAAGGCGGGCCCAAGACGGTAAACCCCTTCAGCGAAGGGGACGAGGTGGTGGTCTTTGGACGCCGGAGCGACCGGGGCTTGGTTGCCTTCCGGGTGGTTGATGCCGAGGTTGCCCGGGCCTACTTTGAGCGCATGAAGGAGCGGGGCGGGGAGCGCCGGGCGAAAATTGAGCAGGCCCTGAAGGAGAAGTTTGCCTGGGGCAAGGCGAGTATCAAGGAG
>JALSIF010000033.1 GCA_026981635.1 bacterium
GGCAACGCCATCTCCATCGACTCGGACGGCATCTACCCCAAGGGTCTCTCGGTGAGGGGCTCGGGGTTCGTAACCCTGGGCGGGATGGTCTGGCCCTGGGAGCTGGCCGAGGGGGAGATCCGCCACAAGCTGGCCTTCAGCTATGACTTCACCAAGGCGGGAGGGCCGGTTCCTCCGGCCACCGAGAGCAACGGTTGGTTCGACCCCCCCCGACGCCATCCCCGAAGGCGCCATCGTCCAGCTTGACCCCAGTCTGGACCTGGACAGTCTGGACCTCACCCCCATTGAGCGCACCATCGCCAAGGCCCTGCAGGACTACGGCATGGTGCTGGTGGACGGGGGTGGGGGCATCCAGCTCTACCTGGCCAGCCCCCTCGCCGCCGGCAAGAACCACTGGTACAGCCTGCCCGATGTGGACTGGATTGAGCTTAGCGGCATACCGGTGGACCGCTTCCGGGTGCTTAGACTCCCGCCCCAGTATGAACCGGACATAGAGGTGGTGGATACCGGCTGCAACCGTTTCGCCAACCCCAATCCCAATCCCCAATAAGGACCGGTTAGTCCAGGGACTGATATGCAATCATGCCCCTCCTCATGGCGGAGCTGTGGCTGATCCTGAGAGGGATCGTGGCCCTTTTCTTTGTCGCCCTGTTTATCCGCCTGCTAATGAGCAAGCGCCGCGGCTGGGAGGAGTGATCGGCCGCCCCGGGCGGGCCAGGTAAAATGGGTGGGATGGTGAGGCGCTGGCACTTCAACCCCTACCACCAGCGGATTGACGAGTCCCTGGAGAAGGACCCCGGTGAGGTGAGGGCCGACACCGAGTGGCCCGCCTGGCACGTCTTTCGCCAGCCCAAGCGGGGGGAGGCCCATGTCCTGGTGGGGATGGTCCATGCCCCCGATGCGGAGACCGCCCTGCTTCTGGCCAAGGAGCAGTACGCCCGGCGCGAAGACTGCGTAAATCTGTGGGTGGTGCGCACCGACCAGGTCCACGCCACCAGCTATGAGGACGCCGACATGTTTGAGTTTGTAAGCGACCGCACCTACCGCCTCACTCGCGGGTTCCCGGTGGGCGAGAAGCTCAAGAAGATCAAGGCGGGAGACCCCTACGCCGAGCGCCTGGAGACCCTGGAAGAGATAGAAAAAGAGCACGCGGGAAAGAAAATACCCCAGGAGGCTAGCGGTGACGGCTCCGACTGACCCCGCCCTGAGGGAGGCCCTGGCCTCCTACCTCCTCGCCCTGGCCGACGATGAGCTGATCATCGGCCACCGCCTCTCCGAGTGGACCGGCCTGGGGCCCATCATTGAAGAGGACATCGCCTGCTCCTCCATGGCCCAGGATGAGCTGGGCCACTCCCTCACCTACCACCGCCTGCGCAAATCCCTGGGGGTGGAGGAGGACCCCGACACCCTAAACTTCACCCGTCCCCCCGAGCAGTTTCTAAACGCCCTCCTCTGCGAGCTTCCCCGGGGCGACTACGGGTTTACCCTGGTGCGCCAGACCCTCTATGACCTAGCCGAGTTCACCCGCCTGGAGGCCCACGCCGAGTCCTCCTCCTGGGAGGAGCTGGCCGAGGCCAGCCGAAAGCTCATGCAGGAGGAGAAGTACCACTTGGCCCACGGCGAGGCCATGACCCGCCGCCTGGCCACCGCCACCGACGAGTCCCGCCGGCGCATCCGCGATGCCTTCCATGAGCTTTTCCCCTACGCCCTGGGCCTGTTTGAGCCCCTGCCCCAGGAGGAACTGCTGGTCCAGGCGGGGATAAAGCCCGGCGAGAAGGAGCTTATGGACCGTTTCCTGGACCGGTTGGACGGTTTCCTGGAGGGGACCGACCTGGAGGTGCCCGCCATTCGCTCCCTGGAAGGTGGCTGGGAACCTAAGGTGAGGCCGGTATTCGGCGGCCGCAAGGGTGAGCACACTGAACACTTGGCGAAGCTCCTTGGGGCCATGCAGATGCTGGTTCGGGAGCACCCCGGCGCCCAGTGGTAGGAAGGCGGAGCCCGAACGAGATAACCTTGACTTAGAAGACCCCAGGATGAGCGAGGAAAAGGGAAAAGAGGGAGAGAGGAGCGAGCGGGAACGCCGGGTCTGGGAGCTTCTAGCCCAGGTCACCGACCCGGAGATCCCCACCGTAAACATCGTTGAGCTGGGCCTGATTGAGTACGTCCAGGTGGAGGGAAACCAGGTTGAGGTGGGCTTCGTCCCCACCTTTGCCGGCTGCCCCGCCCTGGGGGTAATAAAGATCCAGATCGCCAAGGTGCTCATGGAGGCGGGCTTTGCCCCCCGGGTAAAGGTTTTGGACATCGTCTGGTCCACCGACCGCATCGCCGAGAGCGCCCGCCAGAAGATGAAGGAGATCGGCCTCTCGCCCCCGCGCCGCCATGGGGGAAGCTTTGACCCCCACCTCACTGAGAAGGTGGCCTGCCCCTACTGTGGCTCAACCGAGACGGTGATGGAGAGCCCCTTCGGCCCCACTTTATGTCGGGCCATCTACTACTGCCGCGCCTGCCAGCAGCCCTTTGAGAAGTTCAAGGAGCTTTAGCTCTTGGTACATACACCCACTTTCAGTAGTACCTGGCCAGCACCCGGGCGATGGTGCGAAGTTTATCCTCTACCACCCTTCTCTCTTCTCCCTCCTCTCCCAGCCGGTCGGCGGTCTTTTCCAGCAGCAGCGAGAGCATAAAGGAGAAGGACTTGTTCAGCGCCTGGCGGGCGGCGGCCAGCTGCTGGGCGATGGCCTCGCAGGGGGCTTCCTCCTCCACCATCCGGCGAATGGCCCGAAGCTGCCCCTCAATGCGGGAAAGCCTTGCCTCCAGGGCCTGCTTCTCCCCCTCGCTGATCAGCCTTACCTCCTCGGTGACCAGGGGGTGCTCCGATTCTGAGCGGTGGTTGTGCTTTGCCATGATGAGTGTCCCCGGCTAGATGAACAGGGCGGTGCGGGCCCTCAGGGCTTCGCCCAGGAAGGTGCCCACTCCCCCAAACTCCACCCCCTCCATGAGCTCGCCGTCTGATATCCCCATCACCTGCTGGCTCATGTCGCAGGAGACGAAGCGCACGCCGAGCTCTCGGGCAAGCTCCATCAGCTCCTCCAGGGAGCTTACTCCCTGCTTTTTCATCATCGCCCGAAGCATCTTTGCCCCCATGCCGAAGAAGTTGAGCTTGGATACCCCAAGCCCCCGGGTGGAGGCGGGGCTCATCAGGGCCATCATCTTCTGCATGAAGTTCTTCCCCGCCAGCTTTTTCCCCTTGCGGATGGCGGAGAGGCCCCAGAAGGTGAAGAACATGGTCACCTCCATCCCCATGGCGGCCGCCCCGGTGGCGATGACGAAGGCGGCCAGCACCCGGTCAAGGTCGCCGGAAAAGACCACCATGGCTACCTTGTCCTCCGGCACCCGCCGGCTGAGCTCCTCCACCCTCTGCTCAAGCTTTTTGATCCGCTCCGCCAGCTCACTTGCTCCACCAGCACCGTTGGCGGTGCCGGCCTCGCCCACGCTCTTTTCCATCTGGTTCTCTTTCATCTCCGACTACCTCCCTTGACGGTCTCAGGCGGTCTTCCTCAGGTAGTGGAGGTAGAGCTTTCTGCCCTCCTCCTCCACCTCGTGCTGGGCCAACAGCTCAAAGTCACTGGCGCTCTGGGCCCAGCCCTGAAAGTCCTTGATGGAACCGCGGTCGGTGGCCACCACCCGGAGCACCTGCCCCGGCTCAAGCTCCTTTAGGGCCTGGCGCGCCTTCACCACCGGCATAGGACAGCTTAGCCCCCTGGCGTCCACCTCCAGGTCAAACTGGATCTCCACCTGGTCACTCATCACCATCACCTCCATCGGGGTTTCCGTTGCCCTCGGCCCCCTGATAGGCCTGGGCCAGGGCGCAGATGTTCTTGCCCAGCTCAAGCTCGCTTGCCTTCTCCTCGTCGGGTCTCACCAGCCCGCCGTTTACCCGCTTGATCTCCACATACTGCTCGGGAAACTCGGGCAGGCTGGAAAGTAGATAGCGGATGTAGGCCTCCTCCCCCTCCTCAAGCTTACTAAGTCCCTCGTTTTCTTTCCTCAGCCGACCAAGCTCGCGGCGAAAGATCCCCCACTCATCGGCCTCGGCCAGCTTGCTGAAGTGACCCGGCAGCACCACCGTCTCGCCGGGAAGCTCGGCCAGCCGCCTGAGGGAGCGGTAGTGGATGGGCGCCCAGCGCTCCCCCTGTCCGCCCAGGTCGGGCCGCGCCACCGAGTCAATGAAGATGGTGTCCCCGGTAAGCAGGAAGCGGTCGTCCACCACCAGGGCGGTGTTGCCCAGGGTGTGGCCGGGCACATGTAGCACCCTCACCTTGCTCTCCCCAAAGCCGATCTCGCTTCCCTCCCTCAGGTAGTCATACTCAAGTTCAGCCGGCAGCATGTCAATGGGGTGGATGCCGTCGTAGGGGTGGAGGTAGTAGGGAACCCCAAGGCGGGCGGCAAGCTCCGGGCCCCCGCTGATGTGGTCGGCGTGGGCGTGAGTATCAATCACCGCAACGAGCTTTGCCCCCCGCTCCCTGAGCACCTCCTCGTAGGGGCGAAGATGCCTGCCCGGGTCAACCACCACCGCTTCACCCCGGCTGATGGCCACATAGCTGAGGCATCCCCGGGCGATGCGCTGTCCCTGGAGTAGGGTGAGCCGCTCCCCCTGCTCCACCAGAGCGAAGCGGTAAAAGTTGCCCCAGGCCACCATCCCGCCGGCCAGGTTCACCGCCCGGTAGCCCAGCCTGCGCAGCGCCTGGGCCACCAGGTCGGAGGTGTCCCCCTTGGCGCAGACCACCAGGATCTCCCCTTCGCGGGGAAGCCGGTCGGTCAGGTGGCGCTCGGCGTAGGTGGCGAGGGCCCCCACCACATCGTCTCCCTCCAGGTAGTCAAACATCTCAAAGTAGGGCTGGTTTACCGCCTCCAGGGGCCCGTCCCGGCCCTCCAGCCGCCAGCGTTCAAACTCGTCCCGGTTGCGCACATCCAGCACGAAGGGGCGCTCCCCGGCCATCAGCCGATCGGCAAGTGCGCTCGCCCCGATCTGAAAGTCACTCTGAGTTTGGGTCATGCTTTCCATGGCTGTCCTACCTCCGATGAGCATACCATACCCCGTAGGGTATCATATTTATCTACCTCGGGCCTAAATACTCTGCCTGACCTAACCATTGACCGCGGGCAGTTAACCTGACCCGCCTTGTTGGAGTCAGATTGGGCAGACGGGGTTTTGAGGGCGGACCCGCTGGAAGCTAGTTTTTGGAGGTAGTTGCCATGGGGAAATCTCTGCTTGGACTTCTGGTGGTCGCTATCTTCCTCGGGCTGCTTAATTTTGGAACTGCCTCGTCTTGTGCAGGAGCCCTTGGCGGCCCGCCGGAGGTCAGCCTTGCGGGCCACTATCAGATCAGGCCCTTTTGGGGCTTCGGCAGGCTTAGCCCCACCCGCATCGTCACCTACCTGGACCCCCACCCCTGTCTGCCGGAGGGCTTCCCCCTGCTGGTTAGGCCCGGCTGCGAAGGGTGGATGAAGGAGAACTTCCCCGCCCATAAAACCGTCTGGATTGGAAATCCTCTCTTTCCCGACTGGCAGGGCTACACCTTCCGCACCCCCCGCCCCCACTGGGAGGAGCTTTCCCCCGAGGAACAGCTTCTCCTCGGCGACTGGCGCATAGTTGACCGGGATGAACCGGAAAGCCCCATTGATTACTTCCCCCGCCGCACCATCCCCGCCCGTGCCGCCCGCTTCCTGGCTGAGCGGGGCAGGCTGCCCCGCACCCTGGGAGAGCTG
>JALSIF010000034.1 GCA_026981635.1 bacterium
CCGCCTGGATAGGATCTCTTCAGCCTGGGCCTGCTCGTTCGGCGACACCTCCAGCCAGAGGGGATTTATTGGAGTGAGGTACTCCTCCCAGCTCACCTCCCCTTCGGCCAGCAGGCGGCCGGCCTCCTCCATCATCTTGCGCAGGCGGTCGCGCTCGGCCGGAGAGGGGTAGCGGGGGATGGAGAAGCTGCTCAGCCACTCGCCCCGCCGCTCGGGAAGGTTTAAGGTGCGGGGGCTCTGGCTGCGGATGAAGACCAGCACCAGGAGGATCAGGGTGCCGACAAGGAGAAGAGCCCGCATAAGGCCCCTGCGCTTTAGCCTGTTTCGTGCCAACTTGTCTCAGCCTGTCTCTGCCCCGGCCTGACCCGAGCGGAGGGTCTTTGTCTCCCTCCCCAGCAGGGTGAGGTAGTAGTCCTCGTAGCGGGAGACGATGGCCTGGCGGTCAAAGTTCTCTCGCGCGTGAAGGTAGGCCCGCTCGCCCAGCTGGCGGCGAAGGGTCGGGTCCTCTATCAGCAGGGTGCAAGCCTCGGTGAAGCCCTCCAGGTCGCCCGGCTCCACCATGAAGCCGGTCTCCCCCTCCGCCACCACCTCGGGCAGGCCGCCGGTGCGGGAGACCACCACCGGAGTCCCGCAGGACATGGCCTCCAGGGCGGCAAGGCCAAAGGACTCGCTCTGGCTGGGCAGCAGAAAGAGAGTGGCGTGGCGGTAGAAGGCGGCGGGCTGGTCGCGGGCACCGATGCAGCGCACCCTATCCTCCAGCCCCAGCTGATGGATGCGCTCCAACACCCGGGGCATTTCAATGCCGTCACCAATCAGCACCAGCCCCACTTCAATCCCCCGCTGGGTGAGGCGGTGGAGGATATCCACCGTGTGGATGGAGTTCTTGAGGGGGCGAAAGTTGGAGACGTGGAGAATCCATGGGGTGCCGGGGGGGAAGTTGAGCAGGTGTTCAAGTTGGCGCCGCTCCTCCTCGGGGTCAAAGTCGGGCGGCGGGGCGAAGGGAGGAAAGAAGACCCGCTCGTCGGCGAAGTTGTGGATCACCGCTATATCGCACTCGCAGCAGAAGCGTCTCACCGTCTCCTCGGCCAGGTAGCGGCTTACCGCGGTGGTTCCGTCGGAGCTCTCAATGGCATAGCGGGTCACCCGGTAGAAGGAGGGATCGCGGCCCACCAGGGTTATGTCGGTGCCGTGGAGGGTGGTCACTACCCTGAGGGGCCGCCGGGCGATCTCCTTGGCCAGAAGGGCGCTCATGGCGTGGGGGATGGCGTAGTGGCAGTGGATGAGATCTATCTCCCGCTCGTCGGCCAGATCGGCCAGCTTGGAGGCTAGTCCCAGGGTGTAGAGCTGGCCGGGAAAGAGAGGATAGTTCAGGGTGGTCACCTTGTGGAAGAAGACGTTCTTGGCCTGCTGGTCCAGGCGGAAGGGCAGCCCGTAGCTTACGAAGTGGACCTCGTGGCCCCGCTCGGCCAGGCAACGGCCCAGCTCGGTCGCTACCACTCCACTTCCCCCGTAGGTGGGGTAGCAGACGATGGCGATGCTAAGCCGCTCCCTACGGTTACCGTCGGGATGGGTGGCTGGGGGGATGGGTTGGTTCATGGCCCCTATTCTCCAAAGCCTGCCCAGCGCTCGGCGTTCTCCCGCTCCCGGGCGAGCCTTCGCTGGATCTTCTCCAGCTCGTCCAGGCGGTCAAAGTAGTCCTCGGTGGTGAGTGGACTTATGCGCCACCGCTTGCGCTGGTCCAGATAGGGGAGGGTGTCCTGTTCGGTGAAGGGGCGGCGGCCCTGGTCTGCCAGGCTATCGTAAATTAGCTCGCTTGCCCGCTTGAGGCGGGGCTCGTCACCCCCGTACCACATAACCGCATAGACCTCCAGTCGGTGGAGGCGCTGGCCCGGGTTGCGGAAGTAGTAGGGGGCAATCCCACCCACCACCACTTCATAGATGCCCGGACTGCCGGGCACCCGCCGCTCCTCCCACCACTGGTCGGGGTCAAGGCGCAGGGTGGGGTCAAATCCGGAGTGGTCCACCAAGGCGGTCAGCCTTAGGGTAGGCTCCACACCAGCTGGGTTGCGTATCACCTCATAGAAGATGTGGAGGGAGAAGTCTTCTCCCGGTTCCAGCAGGGCCAGGGGGCCCACATCGGCGGGGATGATGAAGAGGTCGGTGATGCGCACCCAGGGAGGCTCGGGGCCCCTTAGCTCCAGATGGATGCGGCGGGTAAGCTTTTCGCCCCGCTCGCCCCTCACCTCAACCAGGAGGAGGGCGGGCTGGGGCTCCTCGCCGAAGGAGGCCAGGTTAATCAGGCCGGGAAAGCGCAGGCGGTGGATGCCCCGCCGGGCCTCAATCTCCTTTTTGGCGGAGAGTTTGGGGCCTCTTGCTGAGGGCTCAAGGGATACCCTTACCTCCACCCTGCCGGGCCTGAACACTTCCACCGAGACCTCAAGGGAATAGACCGGTGAGCGGGTGCCGTCCAACAGGCCACCCGCCTCCCGGTTCTTGGGGGCAAACTTCTCTCCCCGGTAGAGATCCACGCTGACCAGGTCCAAGGCGACCTTGACCTCTTCCTCGTCGTCCCCGGGGGGCGACTGGCCTGCCCAGAGGGGGAAGGGGAGGAGCAGGAGGGCGAGGGCAGCAAGCAGTAGGCCATGCGGGTGGATGGGGGGGTGTACTCTCATCCCTAAGAGGATACCCCGCTGGGGCTCTTAGCTCCTTAGCCGGGGCGGGCAGTCTGGCCATCGGGGAGGAAATAGGAGGATCATCTTCGGTGCATTCCTCTCTTCATTAGCCTCAGCTGGGTTGGCTAACTACTTTCCCCGCCCCGGGAGGTATTTCATAATCGGCCCCTCCCCAGTCAGGCCGGGCGGTTGACAAGCGGGGAGTTGAGGCATAGATTTAGTAGCCGCCCCAAGGTGCGCCCGTAGCTCAGCGGACAGAGCACCTGGCTACGGACCAGGGGGTCGGGGGTTCGAATCCTCCCGGGCGCACTTTTCTCTTTCTGGCCCTGTCAGGGAAGGACTATCTCGTCGGCTCCCACCGGCAGATGGAACCTGGCCTGATACTTTCCCAGCGGATTTATCAGGTCTGCCTGCCTGCGCCTGACCAGGAGGAGGCCGTGTCTTATGGCCCAGAGCCGGTTGGGGGGAAGGGTGAGGGGGATGGTGGTGGGAAGGAAAAACTTCCAGTCGGGGTTCCCGCCCACCAGGTGATGGACTCTGAGCCCCACTACCACCGCCCCCAGTCGGCCGTCGGTGGTGGGAACCAGCCGCACCCGTCGCCTGAGCTCCGGGCGGGCGGGAAGGCGGTCTGCAATCTCCTTCATCCCCCGCACCCCAAGCAATCTGCCCGAGCGATCGGCGAAGGCCACTCCCCGCCTGGCGGTGAGGACCATCCAGGTCTGGGGGGGAAGCTTAAGCTCCCGGGCCAGCTTTTCCATGGCGGGTGGATAGATCACCCTGCCCCGGTGGACGATGGTCAGCCGGTCGCCCCAATAGAGAGGACGGGCGGCAGCCGGCAGGGGTAGTCGCTCCCACCGATTCATGCCCTCGTTCCAGCGCAGCCAGCCACGGCGGGTGCGGAGGATGACGCCATCGGGATAGGGGGCTATAAGCTCAATCTCCCCCGGCTCGGTTTCCCCCAGGGGGGCGCTAAGCAGAACCCTGCGCTGGAGAAGGTTGACCAGAAGGAAGCGGAGACCGTCCGCTTCCCCCTTGTCGCCTGACCGGGAGCGAGACCTTAGGGGAAGGAGGAGGAGCTGGCGGTTGCAGCAGGGCCTCTCTACCGGCAGCGGAACCACCGCCTCAGCAGGCAAGTTGGCCAGCTCGTGGTAGTTGCCGTTGAAGTCCAGCACCCCCACCTTCAGTTTGCCCCGGTGCAGGTAGGCCAGGGGGAGCACCGGCAGGGCGTAGTCTAGGCTGTCTAGCTCCCGCTGGATGCGCTGGGCGACCTCCCGGGGGGAAGGGAGCGGGGTTGGGTGCTCCACCGGTTCCTGGCCGGAAAAGTAGAGCACGGTTGAGAGGGCCCCCGCCAGGAAGAGGAGGCCGCTTATGAGCAGGACCAGATGGGAGCGCTGCACGGAGAGTAAGTCTACGTGGCGGGCGGTTGGTTTGGAGGCAGTATTAGGGGCCGGCTAGCGCCCCTCTGCCTTCCACTCGTCCATCTCTTCGTAGGTTAGCAGGTTGATGATGTCTATGCGCATGTCGCCCAAGACGGGGAGCTGGCAGGAGAGGCGTACATTCCTTAGCTTTGAAGCCTCCAGCCGCTCCTTCTCCGCCGGGTTCATCTCCGGCACCTCGCCCTCGTGGACCACCACCCGGCAGGTGGTGCACTTGGCGTTGCCGCCGCAGTTGTGGCGGATGGGGACGCCCTTCTCCCACAGGGCCCACATCAGGGGCTTTCCCGCCTCCACCTCCACCACCCGGTCTTCGGGCCGCAGGTTTCCTACGTTAAGGATCTTTATGGTGGGCATGGCTGCTCCTTTCTTGGTTGGAGTTTGCTGCCAGGGGACAACCTGAGCGAAGGGGATTATATTCCCCACCCCGGCCTCACCTATTATCTTTGGTGCCATGTTTGACTGCGTGGAAGTGGAGGGGGAGGTGGCGCTGCCCTATGCGGAGCTCATCGGCTACCTGGCCGATGGCGACGAGATAGCGGTGTGGCGGGAGGAGTTTGCCTCCTCGCGCCTGCTTCCCACCGGAGAGTGGCTGGTTAGCTGGCGGGGCAGGGAGTATGTGCTGGGGATTGACCTGGATGGAGAGACCGGCCTGATCAACTACTTCTGGGAGCGCCAGGAGGAGGGCTTCTCGCGCCACGAGTGGGCAAGGCTCCGCCCCCTGGATGAGGGCAGGACCCTGGTTCTCCTGGTCTCGCCAAGCTACGGTGACCCCGAGGGAACCAGGAGCCGGCTGGAGGCGGAGCTTGCCCGTCTCAGGGAGCTGGTGGAGCACTAGGGGCGCAGTGCCTACTTGAAGGGCCTGCCACCTACCATCAGGGGGAGAAACTTCTCGTATAGGTAGGCCAGGGCCATGAGGTGGGGCTGGTCAGAGGGAACAACCAGGGTTGCCTTGTTCTTGAGGGAGTGGTTTGCGTTCTGTATCAGACTCCCGTAGCTCCGAATGTCTAGGTGCAGCGGCTTCCCACCCATATTTACCTTGGTGGGGAACCGCCGTCCCCAGGGTGACATTGGAAGGCGCTCTGAATGCACCCTAGGGCCATAACTGGTTTGTTTAATGGTGATGACGCCTAGGGGGTGATACATAAGGTCTGTTAGGTCGGGTACAGCCTGGTACAAACACGATTTACGACCGACAATCTGGCCGGTGATGACCGACGGCAGGGGACCGGCGTAATCCAGGCAGGTTACCATCGCCAGACGCCCTCCCTGCTCAACAAACACGCTGATAGCAACCCTGTGTGTGGAGCTGTTGGCACGAACTAGGAAGTTGTAGTTATATCGCGTCCCGCTAACCATAGACTTGATTGAGCGATCAAATATTGAGTCGGGGTGGGGACACTCTAGCTGAGCCTTTATCCTAATTAGCATGAGAAGGTACCTCCTATGCCTTGGGATATCAGTAGTTACCCGCATACTAGGTTCTTGCGTCTAATCTCAGGCCGGTCTGGGTTGAAAGCTTCAGCTCAGGCTTGCAAGCAGGAGCACTTCGCAGGGGGGAGTTTGAGAGCGGCTGTGCCAACCGCCTCACTTCGGGTTAGAATTCAGGCAGAGTGGGAATAATCACGGCCAAACCGGCTTTGGCGCTTAG
>JALSIF010000035.1 GCA_026981635.1 bacterium
GCTCACCCCCACCTCGCGCCAGTTCTGGATCTCATAGGTGAAGCAGCGCAGGTTGCGCCTTGCCGCAATGGAGGAGTCAAGCTGGCGCATGGTGCCGGCGGCCAGGTTTCTGGGGTTGGCGTAGAGGGGAAGTCCCTCCTCCCGCCGCCGCCGGTTCACCTCCTCAAAGTCCACCCGGTTCATGTAGACCTCTCCCCGAATCCACACGGTGACCGGCTCGGAAAGCTCTAGGGGCAGGCTGCGGATGGTCCTCACGTTGTGGGTGACATCCTCCCCCTCGTAGCCGTTGCCCCGCGTCGCCCCGTAGGCCAGCCGCCCCCTCTCATAGTGGAGCACAATTGAGAGGCCGTCATACTTGAGCTCACAGACCAGCTCCAGCTCCTCCATCACCTGGTCCAGGGAGGAGTAGTGGCCCCGCTCAATGAGCAGCCGCCCGATGCGCTCCAGGTGGCGGTCCACCTCCCCGAAGTCAAAGGCGTTCTCCAGGCTCAGCATGGGATAGGGGTGCTTTACGGTGGGCAGCTCATCCCTCACCTCACCCCCCACCCGCTGGGTGGGCGAGTCGGGGATGACAAGCTCCGGGTGGGCCTCCTCCAGCTCCCTCAGCCTCTGGTAGAGGCGGTCATACTCCTGGTCGGAGATGACCGGGTCGTCCAGGGTGTAATAGCGGTAGTCGTGGTAGGCCACCTCGCTTACCAGCTCCAGGTACTCCTCCCACAGCTTGGGGTCAACCCCCGCCGGTGGGGAGTAGCGGCTGGCGAAGCGGCGCCGGAAGTCCTCCCTGCCCAGTGTGCCTTCCACCGGGCACCGATTCTACTCGCCCGCCCCGCTGGTGGCTAAATGGGCCCCAGCTTTGGCCTCCCTTCGGGGCCGTTGTCGCTCTCCTTGGCCACCACTTCCTCTTCCTCTTCCTTCTCTCTCCCACCTCCCCCACTCCACATCTCCCGCAGGCTGGGGGAGAGGAGGCGGTTGAGGGCCCCTTTAACACCGGTGATCTCCCGCTTAAGCTGGGCCATGGCAGCCACCGCCCGCGGGTTCTCCGGCTCCTTCTCCAGGGCAGTGGTTAAAAGCTCATAGGCGGTCTTGAAGTCCCGCTGGCGCATCCTGAGTTCAGCAAAGATGGCCAGCGCATCAGGGTCGCAAAGCCCCTTCATCCATCCACGGGCCAAAAGCTCGTCCGCCTCCCTGAGGCGCCGCTTGCGGCGAAGGATATCCACCGCCTCAACGTAGGCCGGGCCCAGCTTGGCATTGAGGTTGATGGCCTCCATGAAGCAGGCCAGCGCCCGGTCCTCCAGCCCCTTGAGCAGGTAGGCCCGGCCCAGTTGCAGGTGGATGATGGCAAAGCCCGGGTTGATCTCCAGCGCCTGCTCATACTGGTGGATGGCGTTGTCGGCGTCCCCCTCGTTGAGGTAGGAGTTGCCCCGGTAAAGAAAGCTTCTCGCTAGGGTGCCCCGTTTGGCGTGGCTTACCGCGGTGGTGGCGTAGGTCTTTACCCGCCCCACATTGACCAGCACGGCGCTGATGGTGCCGGGGAAGCGCCGCCGCATCGCCTCACTCTGGAGAAGCTCCATCGCCCGGTTGGGATCGTCGGTGGAGGTCATCAGCTCCCGAAGCTCGCTTACCGAAAGCCGCCCCGACAGCTCGTCGCTCACCAGCAGGAGCTGGTCGCCGTCCCGGTTGAGCTTCTTTACAAAGTCAACCCTAAACACCTCCCCCTCGCCCAGCGCCTCCTTGGCCTCCTCCGCCAGCACCTTGCCGTTGCCCCCGATGATTAGGGTAGAGCGGAGGGCGGTCTTGTCAAAGTCGGGGTCCACCACCTCCCCCCGGTGGAGCAGCACCAGCCTCACCGGCCCCACCGTGCCCGCATAGAGGGTCCCCTCCTGAATGAGCACGAAGCCCAGTCCAGCCCGCGCCCGGTTGAGGATGCCGGCCTGGAAGGCATAGCGGTAGCACTCCTCATTCACCCGCCGGAGCACAAGCTTTAGGAACTCCTCCGGCTCCTCCCGGGAAAGCCTTACCGACTCCTCGCCCCCCAGCCGGGAGGGGTGGAGGATGAGCTCCCTGAACTTGCCGGCGGCAATCTCGGCCAGCTTCTGCCCCTGGCCCACCTGGCCACCCTCCCCGCGGGCCAGTGCCGCCACCCCGCGGGGCTTCTGGTCGGCCGAGGGCAGCCTAAGGCAGAAGGTGGCCTCGTTTCGCTCGCGGGCGTTCTTGCCCACCATGTTTAAGTCAGCAAAGTCAAAGAAGACCGGCGGGACCTCAACCTTGACCTCCCGGTGCCAGCCAAGCAGCCTTCTCAGCTCCTCCCGCAGCCGCTCGGCGCTGCCAATGCGGGTGCGGGGGTTCTTCTCCAGCAGGGCATAGAGCAGCGCCTTAGCGTCCACCGAGATGAGGGCATCCTCAATGGGCCCTCCCGGGTCGGTGTTCAGGTGGTCGTGGATGATCTCTTGCTCCAGCTTGAGGGTGAAGGGGGCATGCCCCACCAGCATCTCAAAGATGACCACCCCCAGGGTGTAGAAGTCGCTGGCCGGGAGCTGGGGCTTGCCCTGGGCCAGTTCCGGATTGAAGTACTCTGCAGGGGTCTCATTCAGGTTGCCGTGCTCCACCAGGAAGCGGGAGATGAAAAGGTCGGCCAGCTTCACCTCGCTGAGATCGGGACTGAGGAAGATGTTGGTGGGCTTGAGCCCCCCGTAGGCCTCGCCGATCTCGCTGTGGATCCAGTCCAGCGTCTCGTTGATGGAGTAGGCGATGGTAAGCACGTCCCTGAGAGGGAGCTTGCTGCGGCGGATCAGCACATCCTCCAGGTTCTGCCCCCCGTGCTCATAGACCAGGTAGCCGTGCTCAAAGTGGACCCCCACGTCGTAGACCTTGAGCAGGCCGGGGTGATCCAGATTGGGCAGGGAGCGAAGCCTAGTCTTAAACAGGGGGACCAGCTCGGGATGGTCACGAAGGCCTACCACCTTGACGATGACCGGCTCACCGCTCCTCACATCGCGCCCCTCGTAGACCCGAAAGACCGAGGAGCCCTTGAGCTCCTCCCCCAGTCGGTAGCGGCCCCCTAGGTGGGTGGAGAAGATGAAGGCCTCAAAGGCGTGACGGGCCTCGTCCCCACCGGAGAGTTCCAGGAACACATCCCGCGCCACCTCAAAGCTGCGGTAGCGCTGGCTGGGGTCGGGGGTGGTGAGCTTGTAGATGGCCTCCCTGAGGGGCAGGGGCAGGTCGGGAATGGCGCTCAGGTAGCGGTGGTAGGCCTCTGCCTCCAGCTCTCCGATCTCCCCCCGCACCTCCTCCACCGGTCTTCCCACCACCAGCGAAAGCATGATGATGCCCAGGGCATAGAGGTCAAGCAGATGCTTGGGATAGGCCACATAGTCATCGCACAGCGGGTCAAGGCAGGGATCGGGGGTGGCCTCCTCCATGCCCGCCCGCCGAAACTCGTCCAGCAGCTTGAAATGGCTGAGTCTCACATGCCCCCGGTCCAGGTCTAGGTGGATGAAGTCGGGGTGCAGGTTGCCGTGATACTCCACTCCCTTGCTCTCGGCAAAAAGCAGCCCCTCAAGCACCTGCAGCCCAATGGTAAGCACATCCTTGGGGCTGAGACCGGCGCTGATGTCAAGCAGGGAGAGGCGGCTCCCCTTGGGCTCAAAGACCAGGTAGGCCCGCCCCTTGAGCCGGCCAAAGGCCAGCGGCCGAAGCAGGCTGGGGTGCTCAATCTGCCCCAGGATGATGCTAGTGCGGCGGAGTTCCTCCCCCCCCTGGGGGGTGAGCACCTCCCGGATGAGGTGAAGCTCCCGCGGACTGCCGCTCTCTTCATCTACCCCCTGGTAGCGGTCAAAGTAGCGGTGTCGCTCGGCGAGTTCGGTGAAAACTGCACCCCCAACACTGAGCCTCTCACTCATTGGGCTCTCCCTCTAATTAGAGATTTATTCCACCACCGAACTCTTCCCCCGCGGCAGAATTCTACCCGCGATTTAGGGCTAAAAAGTTAGCTCTCAAATAACTAATTTCCAACATGCCTTCCCAACTTCCTCTGCCACACCAGCCAGGCGATCATCCCCAGCCCCACCATAGAGGCCCCCATCCCTCCCTCAAGTCCCATGGGGGAGAGGGAAATGAGCTTCGGTTCCCCCACCACCACCGCCACCGGGTGCCAGGGAAGGCCACTGGGGAAACCGCTAAGCCTCATCCCCAAAAGGACGTGGGCTAGGTTCCAGGCGAAGTGGAACCCGGCCGGAAAGTAGATGCCTCCAAAGGTGCGGTAGGCCAGGGCAAGGGCGAGGGCGATGAGAAATACGTTGGCCAGAAAGAGGGGCTCCGAACGAGCACCGGGGTTGCCCAGGTGGACGGCGGAGAAGAGCAGGGAACTTGCCACCCCCCAAAAGCCCCAACTTGCTGCCCAGAGTGCCGGCCTGAGCCCCTCACCCCCTACCAGCCGGAGGAAGAGCTCTCCCAGCCGGATGGTCCCCATGGCGGGGACAGCAAACAGGATGGTGCGAAAGAGGAGCTCCTCAAACAGGCTCTGCTCGGCAATAAACAGCCCCACCGCCCATAGGGGCCCAATGAGCACCAACGAATTTCCCAGGTTGGTCCCCGACCCAATCTCCAGGCCAGGATAGATATCCTTCCAGCTCGCTCCCAGGATCAGACTGGTTTCCCGGGTGACAAGTCCCACCAGGACCAGAAACAGCACCCCCCCAAAACCCCATCCCAGGCCGGCCAGAAACCGCCGGGGGGTGTGATCATCGGGGATAAGACCCGACTCTTGGAATCGTCCCAGGAAGAGGGGCACCACCAGAAAGA
This sequence comes from bacterium, assembly GCA_026981635.1. Classification (GTDB taxonomy): domain Bacteria; phylum 4484-113; class 4484-113; order JALSIF01; family JALSIF01; genus JALSIF01. The sequence goes on from JALSIF010000035.1 coordinate 4,801, forward strand.
TGGTGAATGCCCCGCTAATGAGGAGTAGAAAGGCCCAGCGCAGGATCAGGGGCCGGATGAGTTCAACGGTAGGCTCCACCTACCCCTCCTCCTGCAGCAGACGAAGGATTCCCTTGGCCGTCTGGGACCAGGTGAAGGCCAGCGCCCGCTCCCTCACCCGCCGGCCCTCCTCCCGCAGTACCTCCCCCAGGTCGGCCAGCTCCCGCCACCTTTCCACCATCAGGTGCTCCTCCGGCTCCACCAGAAAGCGGGTCACATTTTCCCGGTGGGCGCCGATCTCATAGGCCAGTGCCGGGGTCTCCTGATAGCCCGCCTCCAGGATGGGCAGATTGAACCCTTCCCAGCGCGACATGGTCACATAGAGATCGGCCCGCCGGTAGAGGGCGGCAAGCTCCGCCGGGGTGGGGTTAGCCACCACCACCGCCCCCTCACTCCAGCCCCTGAGCTCCTCCTGGCTCTCCACCCTACCCGCCAGAACCAGCCGGGTACGGGGGTGGGTCTTTCTCACCTGGCGGTAGGCCCCCACCAGCTCCCCAAGCCCCTTGTAGGGGTGGTGGTGGGGACTGAGCCTAGCCACCGAAAGGCAGACAAAGGCATCCTCCCCCAGCTCCCTAACCTGCTCGGGGAGCTCCCCGTTGCTGGAAATGGGCAGGTGGTCGCCCCCCAGGTAGATCTCCAGCGCCCCCCAGCGGGCCTTCTCCGGCAGTGTCCCCCTGAGAAAGCGGGAGATGGTGACCACCCTATCCACTGCCAAAACCTGTCCAGCCAGGGCGCGCCTCAGCCACCACCAGTTCGCCTTCCCCCCTAGGGAGAAACCCGCCGAAGGGGGGAGGCCAAACTCCCACCACAGGGTGCGTGGCCTCCCTCCCACCCTCTCCTCATAGAGGATGGGGGCGAGGGAGTAGAAAGGAAAACTAGCCAGCACCAA
>JALSIF010000036.1 GCA_026981635.1 bacterium
GCCGATGGCCTCAACATCAATTGACTCAATGCGGGGGTTGATGCGATCCTCGGGAAACTCAATGTGAACAAAGACCTCGTAACGGCTAGCCAGGGAGAAGTCGCGCCGGTCGGTGACGAAGCGGATGCCGTTGGCGCTGACGTTGAAGGTCCCTTCCTGTTCCATGAGGAGCTCCTCGGCCTCCTGTTCGGTTTCTTCAGGAGGGCGCTCCACCCTTACCCGACCCTCCACATCCATGCGCAGGAAGCGGCGGCGCTGGATGCGGCGGGCGCGGCGGGGTCGGGCGAGGATGACATTGCCGGTCGCCTTGAGGCGCTCCACCACCCGGGACTGGAACTCAAGGATTCCGCGCGGGGTGTAGATCTGTACCACCAGATCGGCTTCCGGACTCAGGGTGGCGGGCTTTCCCTCGTGGGTTATCCCCCGCACGGTGAGCGTCTCCTCGTCCCAGTCGTAGACCGAGGCGTCGTACTCCATCGGCGGATCCTCCGCCGGGTCAAAGATGCGCACGCGCTGCTCAGGCTCCAGGTATGGCTCTATGGGGCGATACTCATCCATAGGCTATCTCGCTGATAGAATTTTAGCGGGTCGCGGGTGGTAGAAGGCGAAGCGGAAAGCTCTTCCGTCTCACCTTCACCTAAGCTTACCGAGTTGGAAGATGACCGAGAAGAAGAAGCCAGCAGGAAAGGTGTCGGAAGGTTCTCCCGAGGGCGAGGAAACCAAACAGCCGGTGGTGGAAGATCGCCGCGCTACCGCCCAGCCCCGGCAGGAGGAGGTCAGCGTCATCGGGGTGGTTAAGCTGCCCATCCTGGCCATCCGCAACCTGGTCACCTTCCCCCTCCACATCCAGCCCATTGAGGTGGGCAGACCCCAGTCGCTCAAGGCGTTGGAGGCAGCCCAGGGGGAGCGCCCCTTCATCGGCCTCATCGCCCAGCGCGACCCGCGCACCGACGAGCCCACCTTTGACGACCTCTATGAGTTCGGCACCGTAGCCCAGATCCTCCAGCAGCAGAAGCTGGATACCAAGGGGGCAGTGCGCATCCTGATCCACGGTCAGCAGCGGTTCAGGATCAGAAAGCGCCTCCAGGAGCGGCCCTATCTGCTGGCTGAGGTGGAACTGCTGGAGGCCACAGAACCCTCTGACGACGAGGCCCTGGCCCTGCGCCACTCGGTGATGGAGCTGTTCAGGGAGTATATCCAGCGCCACGAGGTGCTGCCCAACGAGCTGATCACTACCGCTTCAAGCATCCCCCAAGTGGGCCAGCTATGTGACTTTATTGCCAACCATGCCTTTGACCTGGAGAAGCGCCAGCAGGTGCTGGAGACGGTGCCCATCAAGGAGCGCCTGAGGCTGACCCTGAAACTGCTTGCCCACGAGGTGGAGATCCTAAAGATCTCCCAAAAGATCCAGAGCCAGGTGGAGGAGGAGGTGGGCAAGCACCAACGCGAGTTCTTCCTGCGCAAAAAGTTGGAGGAGATCAAGAAGGAGCTGGGGGAGACCGACGAGCGGGAGCAGGAGCAGGCCCACTATAAGGAGCGCATTGAGGCGGCAGGGATGCCAGAGGAGGTGAAGAAGAAAGCCCTCACCGAGCTTGACCGCCTCTCCCGCATGCACCCCGACTCGGCCGAGGCGGCGGTGGTGCGCACCTATCTTGACACCCTATGCGACCTGCCCTGGAACAGGACCACCGAAGACAACCAGGACCTGGACAAGGCCTGGCAGATCCTGGAGGAGGACCACTACGGGCTCAACGAGGTCAAGGAACGCCTGCTGGAGTATCTTGCGGTACTGAAGCTTCGGGGAGAGATCAAAGGACCCATTCTCTGCCTGATCGGGCCTCCTGGGGTGGGCAAGACCAGCCTGGGCAGGAGCGTGGCCCGGGCGCTGGGCAGGAAGTTTGACCGCATCGCCCTGGGTGGCATGCACGATGAGGCGGAGATCCGCGGTCACCGGCGTACCTATGTGGGGGCGATGCCGGGACGGATCATCCAGGCCCTGAGGAAGCTTGGTACCAAGAACCCGGTCATCCTGCTGGACGAGATTGACAAGGTGGGCCGGGACTGGCGGGGCGACCCCGCCTCGGCCCTGCTTGAGGTGCTGGACCCGGAGCAAAACTGGACCTTTACCGACAACTACCTGGAGGTCCCCTTTGACCTCTCCAAGGTGCTCTTCATCTGCACCGGCAACATCACCGACACCATCCACCCTGCCCTCAAAGACCGGCTGGAGATCATTCACCTACCCGGCTACACCGAACTGGAGAAGGAGAAGATCGCCCAGCGCTACCTCATCCCCAAGCAGATTGAGGCCCACGGCCTGAAACGGAGCCAGATCAGCTTTACTCCGGCTGCCATCCGCCACATCATCCTCAACTACACCCACGAGGCGGGGGTAAGGAACCTGGAGCGGGAGATAGCCAAGGTGTGCCGCAAGGTGGCCCGCCAGATCGCCACTGGCAAGGCCAAGCGCGTCTCGGTAAGCACCAAGAACCTGGAGCAGTTCCTTGGCGCCCCCGAGCCCCGGGTCTCGCTGGCTCGCCGTAAGCCCGCCCCCGGTCTGGCCACCGGACTTGCCTGGACGGCAACCGGCGGAGATACCCTGCTCATTGAGACCCTGGCCATGGAGGGCAAGGGGGAGCTCATGCTTACCGGTCAGCTGGGCGAGGTGATGAAGGAGAGTGCCGAGGCGGCGATGAGCTTCGTGCGCGCCCACCGCAAAAAGCTGGGCATCAAGGAGAAGTTTGACTTCAGCAAGCTTGACGTCCACATCCACTTCCCCGCCGGCGCCATCCCCAAGGACGGCCCCTCGGCAGGTATCACCATCACCACTGCCCTGGTCAGCCTGTTCAGTGAGGTGCCAGTGAGATCGGATGTGGCCATGAGTGGAGAGATGACCCTAACTGGTCGGGTGCTACCCATCGGGGGGCTGAAGGAAAAGCTTTTGGCAGCGAGGCGCGACCGAATCTTTAAGGTGATCATCCCCGAGGCCAACGCCAAGGACCTGACCGAGGTCCCCGACGAGATCAAGGAGGGGATGCAGATTGTCTTTGTGGAGCGGATTGAGGAGGTACTCTCCTACGCCCTGATGGAACCGGCCGGAGAGATTAGGCTCAGGGACTGGAAAAAGATCAAACCCTACCGGCCACCCAAGCAGAGGGCCCGGGAGGCTAGGAGGGGAAAGGAAAAGCGGAAGCCCAAGGCCGCCCTACCGCCATGCTAGCAAGCCAAGTAGGCATAGTCCTTTCAAACCTGATCTACGCCTACTCCATGCTGCTTTTTCTCTACATCCTGCTAAGCTGGTTTCCCGGGGTGCGCTACCAGGAGTGGTATCGGGCGCTGGGGATGCTGTTTGAGCCGGTGCTGATGCCCTTCCGCCGCATCATCCCGCCCATCGGCGGGGCTTTGGACATCTCACCCATCCTGCTGTTTATCCTGCTCATGATTCTTCAGCGGGCCGTGCTCGGTCTTTAGGCAGAGTTAAGCAGGCCCCCTGCCCTTCCCCCGCCGGCCCACCTGGGTTATAGTGAGAGAGGATGCGCTACACGGTCCACGAGCTGGAGAAGATGAAGTTTCCCCTTCGCCTGCGGGGCTACGACCGGCGGGAGGTTGACCGGGTGATGCTGGAGGTGGCCCGCCAGACCGAGGAGCTACTGGCGGAGGTTGACCGGCTGAAGGGTGAGATAAAGCGGCTAGAAGAGCGTCTCGCCCAGTACCAAAATATGGAGGACTCCCTGCAAAAGTCCCTTCTTATTGCCCAGCAGACCATGGAAGAGAAGATCGCCCAGGCCAATCGGGAGGCCGAGTCCATCATCCGGGATGCCCGTCGCCACGAGGGGGAGGTGCGCCAGGAGATCGCCCGGCTGGAAGCCCTGCGCGACCAGCTGGTGCTGGAGATCCACGGGCTGCTGGCCCGCTTTCTGACCCAGCTTAGGGGAAGCTACCCGGAGCTAGTCCAGCGGGCAGATGAGATCGCCAGCCTTGCCCCTCCGGCCCAGCAGCAAACTAAGGAGGCAAAGTCGGGACACGAGACTGGGCCAAGGGCCACCTATGGTCCGCCCCTCCCAAGCGGGCAGCCAGCGGAGCCCACGGAAGACCACAGGGAAGCTTCACCGGGGCTCCCGCGGGAGGAGGAACTGCCCAGCATGGTACCGCCAGAACCCCCTGCCCCACAAAACAGAAGCGAAGAAGGGGCGACCGGCGGGGGTAAAAGATAGTCCATGGCAAGAAAGAGACATCCCCGGCTTGAGGCGCTGGAGGCAACCGCACCCACTCTTTCACCCCAGATTTACATCCGGATCAAGAACGACCCCGAGATCCGCACCTACCTGCAGCTTGCCGACGAGCACACCGCCGCCATCGGCTACACCGAGCACGGCCTTCGGCATGCCACGCTGGTGGCGGCCAATGCGGCCTACATCCTTTCCGCCCTGGGCTACGACCAGGAGAAGGTGGAGCTTGCTCGCATCGCCGGCTTCCTCCACGACATAGGCAACATGATGGGGCGCGACACCCACCCGCAGATGGGGGCGGTGCTCTGCTACCAGCTCCTCTCCCGCTTCGGCCTCACCCCACGCCAGCGGGGGATGGTGATGAGCGCGGTGGGCAACCACGAGGAGGGCTCCGGCCAGCCAGTAAACGAGGTAAGCGCAGCAGTCATCATCGCCGACAAGAGCGATGTGCACCGGACCCGGGTCAGGGAGTGGGACGAGGGAACCGACGACATCCACGACCGGGTCAACTACGCCTGCGTGCGGGCAGAGCTCAACGTATCGGCCAAGGAGCGCTCCATTGAGCTTAACCTGATCATTGACACCAACATCGCCAGCCTCCTGGACTACTTTGAGATCTTTACTGAGCGGATGGTGATGTGCAAGACGGCCGCCCGCTTCATTGGCTGTGAGTTCTACCTGGTAATCAACGGGGTCAGGCTAGGCTGAAGATAAATGCCTGACCATAACCGAGCTCTTCGGAAAGTGAGGAGAGCTTTCCCCTAGCCCACTGAAATGGGCATAATATTTGGGCAGGGGTTATTGAGCTTAGGAGGTGACTAGGGTGATGAGGAATGGAGCCAAGATGTTTGGTCTGAGCCTATTGGCTTTGGCTGCTTTGGCCATCGCCCTATCTTTAACAGGAAGGCTCAACCAGCCAGAGGCCAAGCCTGTGGGCGAGAGCCATACCACAAGCTCACTCCATGATCGTGTCTGGCTCTCTCCAAGCAGGTTCACAGCCCTCACCGAAGTCGCTTCCCTGCCCACTGAGCTGACTGAGCTCGCTGGAGGCCAGGTCACCGCTCCCTTCTTCTCCATCAATGTGGACTTTGGGGATTCCATCTTCACTTCGCCCAAGCCTGCAGGGGATGAGCTGACCGAGGCAGAAAGGAGGCTGATCTGGGGGTTCAAACTAAGGGGAACCGTTGTGGTGATAAAGCCCCTCGCTACGACCACATATCAAATTGCCCGTTTTACTTATGAGAAGGGCAGGTTGCCCGCATCCCTAGAGGAGGTCTTCCCCGCCCTCGCCGACCCCAACCTGGAGAGAAAGCTCTCCCGCATGACCCCGGAGGAGATCCTTACTGAGTACGGTCACCTGATTGACCCCATTGAGGGGGACCTGCTGGTCATAAACCCGCCTGAGCCCGAGCCGGGCGCCCTCTACATCAAGCAGGTGGATGACCCCAGGCTGTGGAACTACATCGGTATCGCCTTTGCCGGCGGCAATCCCAGGG
>JALSIF010000037.1 GCA_026981635.1 bacterium
CCCCTGGTTGTTGGTGGGGGGCAGGGGCTTGCCCTCCCGGTCAAGGTTTAGCGCCCCGTCGCACTCGGGGAAGCGCTTGCAGCTGAGGAATACCCCCCGCCGCCCCTGCCGGTAGACCATCGGCCCCCCGCACTTGGGACAGCGATACTCCTCCGGCGCCTCCAGCGGCCGCACCCGGATGACCTCCTTGGCCTCCTCCGCCTGCCGCTTGAGGGGCAGGAAGCGCTCATAGAACTCCCTTAGGATCTCCACCCAGTCGCGCCTGCCCGCCTCAATCTCGTCCAGCTTCTCTTCAAGGCTGGCGGTAAAGCCGGTGTTTACGATCTCGGGGAAGAACTTCTGCATGAACTCGTTGGCCGCATAGCCCAGCGGGGTGGGCACCAGGGAGCGCTTCTTGCGCTCCACATAGTTTCGCTCAAGCAGGGTCTCAATGATCTGGGCATAGGTGGAGGGCCGCCCGATGCCATACTCCTCCAGCGTCTTTACCAGGCTGGCGTCGGTGTAGCGCGGGGGCGGCTTGGTAAAGTGCTGCTCGGGCAAAAGCTCCCTCAGGGCAAGCTCCATCCCCTCCCGCAGCCCCTGGGGAAGCTCCACCTCCTCCTTCTTCTCCTTCTTCTCCGGCAGGAAGCGCAGATAGCCGTCAAACTCCACCCGGCTGGCCGTCGCCCGCCAGCGGGTGCCGTCCGCCTCCACCTCCACCGTCGCCTGACGGATGCGGGCGGGGGCCGCCTGGCTGGCCATGAAGCGCCGCCAGATGAGCTCATAGAGCTTGAACTGCTCCTCCGAGAGGTAGGGCCTGACCTTCTCCGGAGTAAGGTTGGCATAGGTTGGCCGGATGGCCTCGTGGGCCCCCTGGGTGGCGGCCGACTTGTCCTTGTAGCGGTGGGGCTTCTCCGGCAGGTACTGGGGACCGGCCAGCTCCTCAATGGTGGCTCTGGCTTGGGAGATGGCCTCCTCCGCCACCCTGACCGAGTCGGTGCGCATGTAGGTGATAAGTCCGGTGCGCTCCCCTTCCAGCTCCACCCCCTCGTAGAGCTGCTGGGCGATGCGCATGGTGCGCCGGCTGGAGAAGCCCAGCCGGGTATTGGCCTCCTGCTGCAGGGTGGAGGTGGTGTAGGGGGGCTTGGGCCGGCGGCTAATGAGCTTCTCCTCCAGCTTCACCACCCGGAAGCTCTTTCCTTCTAGTCCGGCGATGAGCTCATCCACCGCCTGCCGGTTTGGTAGATTAGGCTCCTCCTCCCCCACCCTGACCAGCCTGACCTTAAGCTCCCCCTTGTCAGGGGTGAGGAGCAGGGCGTCAACCGTCCAGTACTCCTCCGGCCTAAATCGCCGGATCTCCTCCTCCCGCTCAATGATGAGCCGCAGGGCCACAGACTGGACCCGCCCCGCGCTCATCGCCGAGCCCTTTCCCCGCCCCTTGATCACCTTGCGCCACATGATGGGGCTGATCTCGTAGCCCACCAGCCGGTCCAGGATGCGCCGGGCCTGCTGGGCGTTGACCAGGTTCATGTCCAGCCCCCTGGGTTGCTCAATGGCCTTCCTCACCGCCGGGCGGGTGATCTCGTGAAACTCCACCCTCCTTACCGGCACGCCGAAGTCCTTGAGCAGCTCGGCCAGGTGCCAGGCGATGGCCTCTCCCTCCCGGTCGGGGTCGGTGGCAAGGAGGATCACCTCCACCCCCTTCCGGGAGAGCTTCTTAAGCTCCTCCATCAGCCGGCCCACCCACTTCTTCTGCTCGGGCAGGACCACGTAGGTGGGCTGAAAGTCCCTCTCCACGTCCACCCCCAGCTCACTCTTGGGCAGGTCCCTTACGTGCCCGTAGCTGGAGAGGACGGCAAAGCCATCCCCCAGGTAGTTGCGGATGGTCTTCGCCTTGGTGGGCGACTCTACGATGAGGACCTTGGTCATACCTTTCCTGTGGCTCCTGCCCAGACTGGATGCTCTCCGCCCCGGCCGGGGACGGGCGGTCCAATTATTACCCCTTTTAGCACATCTCCCACCTCCCCCTAGGCCAGCCGCTGGTAGAAGCCGCCGGGAAGCTGCTCCACCAGCCCCATCACCTCAAGCACCGAGAGCACCGCCGAGACCTCCCCCACCTCCATGCGGAGCTCACGGGCTATGAGGTTTATGTGGGTGCCCTGGTAGCTTACCGCCTCAAGCACCCGCCGCTCCTGGTCGGACAGCTCCACCACCTTCCGCTCTTCCTCGCCGCGACTCCTAATCCCCACCACCGCCATCACATCCCCCGCACTCTCCACCAGGTGTGCCCCCTGCTTGATCAGCTTGTGGCATCCGCCGCTTCTGGGATTGGTAATGAGGCCGGGCACCGCCATCACCTCCCGGCCCTGCTCCAGGGCGTGGCCGGCGGTGATCAGGGCGCCGCTGTCGGCCGGCCCCTGTACCACCACCACCCCCAGGCTGAGCCCGGCGATGATGCGGTTTCGCTCGGGGAAGGTGTAGCGCGAGCCGGGGGTGCCGGGGGGATACTCGCTTACCACCAGCCCCCGCTCGGCAATCTCCCGATAGAGGCCAAAGAGTTCCGCCGGGTAGGGGCGGTCAATTCCCGTCCCCAGTACCGCCACCGTAAGCCCCTCCCCCTCCAGCGCCCCCCGATGTGCCTCCGAGTCAATCCCGTAGGCCATCCCCGACACCACCACCACCCCCTGGCGGCTGAGCTCCCGGGCAAGCTCCCGGGCCACCCGCCTGCCGTAGGCGTCGGGAGAGCGGGTGCCCACCACCGCCACCCCGGGACGGCTGAGGAGTTCAGGCCTGCCCAGGTAGAAGAGGCCGATGGGGGCCTGGGGGATCTCCCTGAGCAGGCGGGGAAACTCCTGATCGGTAAGGCTTAGAAAGCCAAACTCCCCCTTGCCGATGCGCTCCTTCACCTCGGCAAGCTCCTCCGAGCGGCGGAGCCTTGCCGCCCGCTGGAAGAGCTCCCCGTCTGCCCGGTCAAGCTCCGCCCAGGCCTCGGCAGGCGCGCGGAAGGCCTCCTCAAGGGAGCCGAAGCGGTCGGTTAGCCTCTCCAGGTGTGCCGCCCTGAATCCCCCCGCCAGGGCCAGGGTGAGGATCATCTCCCACTGCTCGCCCTGGACTCTGCTCATGGTGAGGTGGCCACCCCTGCCCAGGTGAAGATAAAGAACACGATGGCCAGCACCCCATTGGCGGTAAAGAAGGCCGGCCCCACCATGCTGAGGGAGCGGGCCACCAGGAGATGCTCAACCAGAAGGATCACCGCCCCCAGCCACACCCCACCAAAGTACCACAGGGAGGTGAGGCCCAGGCTGTGGCCAAAGAGGAGGAAGAGGATGACCGCCCCCAGGTGGCTGAGGGCCGCCACCGCCTGCCCCCCCCAGCGGCCCAGCCAGGCGGGCACCGCGCGGATACGGTGGGCGCGGTCAAACTCCATGTCCTGCAGGGAGTAGATCACATCAAAGCCCCCCACCCACAGGGTCACCCCCAGGCCCAGCCAGACCGGCGCCCAGTGGAAGGGTGCCCCCACCGCCAGCCAGGCGGCAAGCGGCGCCCCCCCCAGGCACATCCCCAGGATCCAGTGGCAGAGGACGGTGAAGCGCTTGGTATAGCTGTATCCCACCAGGAAGAGGACCGCCAGGGGGAAGAGGGCCACCGGCCAGAGGGTGCGGTTGATAAAGGAGAGTAGCCCCGCCGATCCCAGCAGCACTACCCCGGAGAGCCAGGCCAGCCGGTAGGCCCCCCCCAGGGGGACCCGGCCGGTGACCAGCTCCCGGTGGCGGGTGCGGGGGTTGAGGGCGTCAATCTGGCGGTCAATGATCCGGTTTGCCACCATGGCCAGGGTGCGGGCCGCCACCATCGCCACCACCACCAGGGCCACATCCAGCCAGTCTGCCCCCCCGATGCCTGGCCGCGGGTGGCGGCGGAGATACCAGTCCGCCCCCAAAAGTCCGGCCAGGGCAAAGGGCAGGGCAAAGACCGAGTGCTCAATGCGAATCAGCCTCAGGTAGTCGGCCAAGGTCGCCATACCCAGCGGGAAAGCTTAGTGAAAACGGCCCGAAAATGGAAACGGGGGCCGGGAGGGAAACTCCCAGCCCCCGCCGAGGCCAACTCTCAGAGCCCTACGGGCCGATGGGCCGGGTGGGCTCGTAGTAGTCGTAGTGGTAGAGGGGCTGCTCCTTGTCGGTCTCAAACAGCCGGTTCTCAATCTCCCCCATCAGGTTGTAGATGAAGGCGAAGGGGTCCCACGGGTTACTCATCTGGTAGTCAATGGCCACCAGAATACCCTGCTTCTTGAGCTTGGCGATGCCCATCAGGCGCCCCGAGAGCACCACGATCTGGGGGATGTTGTAGAAGGAGCCGCGGATGATGTCAGCCGAGCGCCGCCAGCCCACGTAGGTGTTGGCCAGCCGGGCCCAGTTGCGCTTCTCGGTGCGCACGAAGTTGGTGCGCGGGTCGGTAAAGATGCCCAGCTTTATCCCCCGCTCCTCCAGGGTGAGCTCCTCGGTCTTGGCGATCTTCTCGTAGTTGAACTCCAGCTGCTCGCGGGGAAGCTCGTCAATGAAGGAGCTCATCAGCTTGGGGTGCTGGCGCAGGTTGTCGTCAAAGGTCTCGTTCATCTGCTTCATGTACTTGGCCGGCATCCAGCGGTAGTAGATCCAGATGTCATAGCGGGTAAGCCCCTTGTCGGCCGCCGGCGGCGGGGTGATCACGAAGTGCTGGCGCACGAAGGCCTCAAAGGGGATCGGCTTGTCCTTGCTCAGGCGAACCTTGCCGATGGTGATGAACTCAAAGTCGTCCTCAACTTCCTGTACCACGAAGTTGTAGGGGGCAAACAGCTTCACCTCGTCGGCTGTGAGCAGCGCCCTGACCAGCTCGTCGGGGGCGTAGCGGTTGGGGATGATGAAGGCGTCGCTGTCCGGCTCAATAAGCGAGAAGGGCTGGTCCACCGGCAGGTGGAACTGGGCAAAGGCCCCCACCTGCATCGCCCCCACACTGAGCACCACCACCAGTGGCAGCACCAACAGCTTTGGCTGAATCCTCATGTGACCCTTCCTCCTGACTTGCTAAGTCCCTACTTCAGACCTGACCCAATCCAGATATGTTCCCGACCCCGCCGAAACCGGCAGGGCCACCAGCTCAAAGACCTGGTAGGGGTGGTGCTCCCTCAGCCAGGTCTCAAGCTGGGAAATTCTATCACCTGTGGTCTTTACCACAAGCAGCCACTCCTCCTCCTGCTGGATCTCCCCTTGCCAGCGAAAGCAGGATAAGACCGGCCCGATCCGGTTGACGCAGGCAGCAAGCCCCCCCTCCACCAGTCCCCGGGAGCACTCCTCAGCCCACTCCCGGCTGGGCCCGGTAATCAGCGCCACGACCACCTCCCGCTCGGCCACGGGGAGATTATATGGTCCTTCTCCCCAATTTATCCACAAAATCTCAACCTGTCCCCCGCCGGTTCTGAGTTGATAAGCTTTTCCCGTGGTTGAGCCTGCTTCCCGCGCGCTGGTGGTGCTTTTGGGAAGCGAGCTGCTCACCGGCGAGGTCAGTGACGAAAACCTCCCCTACCTTGCCCGCGAGCTCTTTGAGCTGGGGGTAGAGCTCACCCTCGCCCTGGTCCTCCCCGACCAGGTGGAGCTTGCCGCCAGGCTCATCGCCCCCCTCTACCCCCAGGTTGACCACCTCATCAC
>JALSIF010000038.1 GCA_026981635.1 bacterium
TACCGTCTACCAGCTTGCCCCCATCCCTATCGGGGGCTACGTCAAGGTCCATGGAATGCTGCCCGAGGAGAAGCCCACCCCCCACAGCTTCAAGGTGAAGCCCTGGTGGCAGCGGGGCTTCATCATTATCATGGGCCCCATCTTCAACCTGCTTTTGGCGGTGGCGATGATCTTCGCCATGGGGTTGGTGGGGGTGCCCCAGTTTGGGCTCTTCGTGCGCGAGGTTGATTCCCAGAGCCCCGCCCAGGCGGCAGGCATCCAGCCGGGCGACATGATCGTTGAGGTTGAGGGGGACAAGATCACCGACTTTTCCCTCTTCCAGCACAAAGTGCAGCAGGCTGGCGCCCGGGACGAGGCGGTAGAGCTTGGTGTGCTGAGGGACGGGGAAGAGATCACCCTGCGGGTCAAGCCCCGCTTTGATCCTGACTATCAACGTTATCTCATGGGGATAAGGCTTGAGTTTGCCGAGCTTGCCGAGCCGGTTATCTCCACCGTCTTCCCCGGCTACTGGGCCGACCAGAGCGGCTTCCGCATCGGCGACCGGGTGCTGGCCATTGATGGCCAGCCGGTTCGCTATGAACACGAGGTGGTGGATGCGGTTATCCAGCTTCCCGACGAGGAGCCCAGGGTGCTTACCTTCACCATTGAGCGAGAAGGCAAGATCCTCACCCTTCAGGCACCCACCCTGCCCGTTGACCAGTACTACAAGCTGGGTTTTCAGATGAGGCCCATCCTCACTCGGGTCCCCTTCAAGGAGGCCATGGTTCACAGCTGGCAGCGCACCAAGGGGATGGCCATCCGAATCGTTGAAGGGCTGGGGATGCTGGGCAAAGGACTGGTAGACCGCTCAACCGACCCGGGTGTGGTGGGCATCGTGGGCATCGTCTACCTCATCCACCAGACCGCCCAGACCAGCTTCTATAACCTTATGTTTCTTATCGTCATCATTTCGGTGAATTTGGGAATTCTCAACTTACTCCCTATTCCGGCGCTAGATGGGGGAAGGCTGGTATTCATACTGTTGGACGGCTTCCTCTCAATCTTTGGGATGCGGGTAAACGAGCGCTTGGAGACCCTGGTACACACCATCGGCTTTCTGCTCATCGTGACCCTGCTGGTGGTGATCCTTACCTGGTTTGACCTGTTTAGGATCTTTGGCAAACCCAAGGTCCCCCTTGCTCCGCCAGCGAGCACCTCCACAACTAAGCAGGGCCCCTAGCAGCAGGCTCCCCCGGAGCTAGACTTCCATGATCTCCGCCTCTTTCTGCTTCAGCCGTTCCTCAATCTGCTCCTTGAACTTCTCCAGCAGCTTGTCCACCTTCTCCATCGCATCGTGCATCAGGTCCTCGCTGATCTCACCCCCCTTCTCCAGTTTCTTGATGTGGTCGTTGGCGTCGCGGCGGATGTTTCGCAGCGCAACCCGGCCGTCTTCGGCGATCTTGTGGGCCAGCTTGACCAGCTCCCGGCGGCGCTCCTCGGTGAGGGGGGGGATGTTTAGGTGGATCTTCTGTCCGTCGCTCTGGGGCATGATGCCGAGGTCGCTCTCCATGATGGCCCGCTCAATGTTCTTGATGATGCTCTTGTCGTAGGGGGTGATGGTCAGGGTGCGGGCGTCGGTGGCGGTGACATTGGCCACCTGGCGGAGGGGAAGTTTGGTCTCGTAGGCACTTACCTCCAGCCGGTCAAGCAGACTGGGGTGGGCACGGCCCGCCCGCAGTGAATTTAGCTCCCGCTGGGTGGCCTCCACCGCCTTTTCCATCCGGTCTTCGGCGTCAATGAAGATCTCCTCCAGTTTCTCCTCACTCATGGTCTACTCCTCTCCCACTAGGGTTCCCAGCTCTTCGCCCTTGATTACCCGAAGGAGGTTGCCCGGTTCAAATATGTTAAAGACGATGATGGGCAGGTTGTTCTCCCGGCAGAGGGCGAAGGCCGACTGGTCAAGGATGCCCAGGTTCTTGGCGATCGCCTCGTTGAAGCTGATCCGCTTAAACAGTTTAGCGTCGGGAAACTGCTCCGGGTCGCGGTCAAACACCCCCTTCACTCGGGTAGCCTTGAGCATCACCTGGGCACCGATCTCCAGCGCCCGCTGGGCGGCCGCCGTGTCGGTGGAGAAGTAGGGGGTGCCCAGGCCGGCGGCAAAGATCACCACCCGCCCCTTCTCCAGGTGCCTCACTGCCCGGCGGCGGATGTAGGGCTCGGCCACCTCATGCATCTCAATGGCGCTCATCACCCGGGTCTGGATCCCCTCCGCCTCCAGGGTGTCCTGCAGGGCGAGGGAGTTTATTACCGTGGCGAGCATCCCCATGTAGTCGGCGGTGGCCCGCTCAATGCGAAGCTTCTTGGAAAGCTCCTCCCCGCGCAGGATGTTTCCTCCCCCCACCACAATGGCCAGCTCCACGCCGATGTTGTGGACCGCCTTGATCTCTTGGACGATGGAAGAGAGTTGCTTCGGGCCGATGCCGGAGTTTTGGGTGGGCTTTAGGGCCTCGCCGGAAAGCTTTAGCAGTACCCGCCTGTAGGGAAGCTCCATAGGCTCCGTCTATCTTAGCCCAGGCCGGGGAAAGGTGGCGGCGAGGTGGCTACTGGGAGGCCTTGATGTAGAGGTCGCGGCGGGTGGCTAGATCAATCTCCTCCGGCGGATCGTAGGGGGTAAGGTCTGCCCGATAGAGCAGCCTTACCTTGGGGCGGTGGCGATGGCGGGGATTGAGCTCGCTTATCACCCCAAACTCCCCGCTGGAGAGCTTCACCATGGTTCCCACTGGGTATATCCCCACCGCGTCGGTGAACTCCTTGAGGATGGTATAGCCAAACAGCTCCTCCCCAGCGCTGATCAGCTCCTGGATGGCCTGACCAAAGTGGCCTGGGCTCCCCTCGCTCAGCCGAAAGACGGACAGGTCGTATAGGTCGGCAATGCCTAGGCGGAGGGCAAGCAGGGGGATTTCGTCTCCCCTCAGTCCCTGAGGGTAGCCTGAGCCATCGTACCTCTCCTGGTGGAAGCGGACCGCATCCAGACAGGAGCTGGAGAGGCTGAGCTCCCGCTCCAGCCGGTCTGCGGTGCGCAGGGGGTAGTTCCTTGCCTCCTCGTCAAGCTCCAGGGCGTTAAGCACGGCTCCGCTTTGAAGGATCTCTTCCGGCGCCTCCAGGTCGTGGAGCAGAGCGGCCAGGGCTAGCTCGGGCCTGACCAGGTTCCTTCTGGCCAGCAGGGCCACCATCAGGGTCATCACATTGAGCGAGTGGGTGAGGCGAAACTCGGAATAGTCGGTGATGAGTAGAACCGCCCGCTTCTTCTCCACCACCTCCGCCACCTCTTGCAAGGTGGAGGCAATGGTCTCGCTAAGCTCTTCCCCCACCTTGCCGATCTGCTCCGGGTGGGCGACGATCTGACCGAGCTTTTCCTTGATCTCCTCCTGGGCCGAACTGCTCATGGCGGTGGCAAGGCCCGCCCGCTGGTGTTCCTCAGCCAGAGTGCGACCGGTAAGCTCGCCAAGGTCAGGCATCTCCTCTTCTTGCCTAGCCCCCTCCACTCCCTCCTCCTCCACCACCGCCAGCACGCTTCCAGTGAGCACGTGGGAGATCCCCCGCCGTCTCAGTCGCTCCAGCATCTCCTCAGTAAGCTCCGTGCCGGCCTTGATCAGCAGCTGGTATTGGGGGGAGTAGAGGGGTTGGTCCAGCTTGGCCCCCACTCTCAGCTTCTCCAAGGGAACTCTTCTTAGTGCTTCGCTCATCCTGCCCACTCCCACTACTCTATCCTGAGTCTAAGCATTGAAACGTCGTCGCTTAGCGGGGCACCGCCGGAGAACTGGTTGAGCTCTTCGTGCAGCCACTCCAGCTGCTTCCCCTCGCGACACATCTGACCCACCAGATCTCGCAGGCGCTCAGGACCAAACAGCTCTCCCTCTGGACTTCGCCGCTCAAGCAGGGCATCGGAGTAGAAGAGCAGTTCCAGTGGGGGGCTTAGCACGATGGTGGTCATGGTGAGATCAACCTCAGGAAGCAGCCCCAGGGGGAAGGTGGTACTGGGGAAGCTGTTTATCTGTCCCTCGGGAGTGATAAGCATGAAGTCGGGATGGCCACAGGAGACGTAGGAGAGGGTGTAGTGGTTCCCGTCCAGGGTGAGAGTAAAGCCGATGCAGGTGGCATAGAACTGCTCCTCCTCCCTGAGTAGAACCTGGTTGAGTTCGGCAAGCAGATCGGGCACCCCGAGCTGATAGCCGGCGAAGGTGAGGAAGAGGGACTTGATCTGGGAGGCGTATAGGGCCGAGCGCACTCCGTGCCCGGAAACGTCGGCAAAGATCCCATAGATCAGGGGTGAACCCTGGGGGGCGAAGTAGTCAAAGAAGTCTCCCCCCAGGCTCTCACAGGGCTGGAAGAAACCCTCCGCAGTGAGACCGTCCATGACCCGGTGCTCTCCCAGGGGAAGCAGGCTCTCCTGGGCCTGGCGGGCGGCCTCCAGCTCCTCTTTCAGCCGCCTGGAGTAGGCCTCAATTTGGGCCTTCTGCCGCTTGATCTCCCTTAGGTAGTGATAGCGCTCCAGTTCGCTTCTTACTGCAAGGATGAACTCAAAGACGCTGAAGGGCTCCACCATCACCATGTCGGCGCCATGGTTGAGGCAGCGGGAGATAAGCCCTTCGTCGCGCTGGGGGAGCAGGTAGATGAGGGGTAGCTCGCTCCCCTGATCGGTTTGCTTCAGGATCCAGCCCAGGTTCAGCCCCGCACCACCGTTCAGCGAGGCGTCAATCACCACCAGCTCCGCCTGCTCGCCGACCACTTTGGCGGGCGCATTTTGGGGATCGTCTAGCAGGACGACCTCGTGACCCTCCTCCGCCAAGGCCCGAAGCAGCGTCCCGTGTCCCTCCCCATCCTGGATGACCACTGCAATCTTTGCCATGGTGAGGGGCCAAGGAATTCTACCAGTGCGGGGGTGTCAATGTCTGGGAGATGGTGATGGGGTATCTTTTAGGGACAGTTATGGAAAAGCTTGATCTACGGTTTCGCTATGGGGAAGAGTTTCTCCCCCTGCCCAATCTCCCCGGGGTGGAGGTTGAGCTCTACCTGCCGGAGCCCTTCCCGGGGGAGGGCAGGGGAGTGGAGGAGCTGGTGGAGGAGGCCCTCGCCCACCCCGTGGGGAGTGAGCCCCTGAGGGAGCTGGTCAGACGGGTTCACCCCCGAAACCCGGTGATCATCGTAAGCGACTACACCCGAAACTGCCACTACCCGGAGAGCCTGCCGGTGGTGCTAAGGGAGCTTTCCCGGGGAGGGCTAAAGCCCCGCCAGCTCACCATCCTGGTGGGCGGGGGAAGCCACCGGCCGATGGTAAAGGATCAGCTTGCTGCCCACCTTGGACGGGAGGTGCTGAGGAGGGTGGGCCGGGTGGTGGTCCACGACCCGGAAGATGAGAGCTCCCATGTCAGCCTGGGGCGCACCGACCGGGGGACCCTGGTCCATCTAAATAGGCTGGCCGCCGACGCCGACTTTCTGATGATCACCGGCTCCATCACCTACCACTACTTTGCCGGCTTTTCCGGCGGCAGAAAGGGCCTCTTTCCTGCTGTAGGCGCCACCCGATCC
>JALSIF010000039.1 GCA_026981635.1 bacterium
ATGGTCCTTTCAAGACCTCACCAAATCTATAGGTTCCATGTGTCTACCCCTCCCCTATCTCCACCACCCTAAACCTGCTGTAGTTGCGCTCATGGAGGAAGAGGGCGTAGCCGGTCATGCCCCCGGTGGATTTTAGCAGCTCCAGGGCGGCGAAGGTGTGGCTCTCCTCGGCCTTGCCGCCCTGGCCAAAGTAGTTCTGCTCAATCTCTCCCAGGTGCTTCCTTGCCTGCTCCAGGTCACCTACTTGGTGGGCGGGGAGGTGGTCAATGAGGTAGCTGGTGGTCCTTCCCAGGGGGCGAAGCACCCCCACCGCGTCGGCAAACTCGGTGTCGCGGAAGAAGTTGGCGATGGCCTCCTCGCGGGCCTCCGCGGAGAGGCCGGCGGGGGGGCTGAAGATCTCGTAGGTGCAAAGCACCACCACATCAAACTCCCGCGCCATGGACTTGAGCTGGCTCAGGGCCAGGTGGGTGTCTAGGCGGGAGCCCTCGGGGAGGCTGGCGTTTAGGCCGCTTATGAACATGGGCAGGGTGTCAATGATGATGAGCGGGGTGGTCTTCTCCTCAAGCTCGGCCGCCACCGCCCTGAGGCGCTCGGTCTGCTTTCTGAGGGCCTCAAAGTCGGTCGCCCAGGTCCCCTCCACCATGGCGATGGCCGAGTTGAACTCCTGGAACTTCTCGTAGGCCTGCTGGATCTGCTGGTTGAACTGGTCGTCCTCCATGAGCAGGTCGGGCTCGGCCCGCGCCCGGTCAATGAGCTCGCTGGGCAGGGAGCCCACTGCGGCGAGGGACTTGAGGTATAGCTCCTCAATCCCCCGCTGCATGGTGATAAAGAGGGAGACCGCCTGGCCGGTGCGGGCCGCCTCCAGCATCAGCCAGTTTACGAAGGTGCTCACCCCGGCACCGGGAAAGCCGCCGATGACGTAGACCTTGCCCGGGGTAAGCCCTCCCCCCAGCAGGCGGTTCAGGTCATTGCTGGGGGTGCGGATGAGGCGGCGCTCATGGCTGAAGAAGCGGCGCAGAAGCTCCGGAGCCAGGGCGTGGAGGTTTCTCAGGCTTACCTCCTCGCCCTCCTCCACCCGGTAGAAGAGCTGGGTGAGGCGGTCAAAGGTGATCACCCCGCCGGCCAGGCGGGCCTGGCCGCGGGCGTTCTGGTAGAGCTCCTCGGCCAGGGGGAGCTTCTGGGGGTAGGGGTCGCGGGGGGTGTACTTGCCGGGGCGCTTGGAAAGCTCATAGAGGGTGACGTAGTTGGTCCGCTTGAAGACCGATACGGGCAGGCGGATCTTGTGGGCCCCCTTGGGGGTAGAGAGGGCGGAGCCTAAGACCGGGGTGAGGGAGGTGGGGTCGTAGACCTGCCAGCTCAGCTGGCTCCACTGCTGGCGGAAGGCCTCCTCCTCCTCCGGCTCGTAGCCCAGAACTATCTCTGCCATTCGGCGAAATACCCGGTGGAGATCGGGCTGGGGCTCAATGCCGAAGACGGTAGCGTCCACCACCACCTCCAGCAGGCGGCCCGAGTAGTAGATGGAGATGGCGTCGGGGGGGATGTCGTAGCCCTTGTCCAGCCGGTCGATCACCTCCAGGGCCTGGTTGATGGCGTGGACCATCTCGGAGGAGTTGTGGGCCTCAAAGACCACCTGGAAGTCGCCGTAGAGGTCAACCTGGCCCTCCTCAATGAGCTGGTCCAGGCGCTCCACCTCTTGGGTCAGGTAGGAGTAGCGGGACTGGTAGAGGTCGTTGTAGTTCTCTTTCAGGACTTCGGGAATCTCTTCGGGCCTGACCAGCACTCCGTGGGGGTGTTCCCGGTCGTGGTATTTCACCGGCACCCGGCGGCGGATGAGGCTGCCGTCCTCCTGGCGCTCAAACTCAAAGCGCACCAGGCGCAGGAAGCCGTAGCCGGGGGGCCGCTCCTGCTGGTCGTCCTCCAGGTCCACCCCCGCCTGCTCGGCCAGTTCCTGGATGGCCTCGTCCTCGCCAATCCCCTTGCCGGCGGCGTAGAGCTCGGCCAGGTTGGCAAAGATGAGCCGGCCGTGGTTGGGGGTGGTGTCGTCCTCCTTGAAGAAGACCCGCCCCGAGTCGCGCTCAATGAGCAGGAAGCCGTTTCCTCCCTCGCCCCCTCCGGCCAGCTCGGCCACCCGGGGGGGACAGGGGGCGAGGATCTCGTTGCCCTGCTCCCTTACCAGGGCCGGGTTTACCCCGATGGAGGTGAGCACCTTGATGGGGTCCAGCCGAGCAAAGAGCCTTTTCAGGCCTCCCTCGCTCTGATTTGTCTCGTGGACCATAACCGGGTGAGATTCTTACCCGCCTGGGGGCTTTCCGGTTTATACGCCGCCTATCCTAACATAGCACCGCGGCCAACTTGGCCAGTGGGGGAAAGGTACAGGATGGGTCTGAGAGCAGGGCTTAGAGAGCGGGTGAGGGCGGTGCTCAGGGACCGCTATGGGATTCCCACAGAGGTGGAGCTTGAGCCCATTACCGAGCCGCGGCCGTGGGGATATTCCACCAACGTGGCCCTGCGCATCGCTGGGCGGCTGGCGGAGGAGGAGATCGCCCGGCTGGACCCCAGCCTCTCCAAGAAGGAGCGCAAGAGGCGGGAGAAGGCGCTGGTGCGGGAGCATGCCCTGCGGGCGGCGGAGGAGCTGGCGGCGGAGCTTTCCCGGGAACTTCCTGCGGGAGTTGCCCGGGTGGAGGCGGAAAACGGTTTTGTCAACTTCTACCTGGACCCGGCGGTCTACGGACGGGAGCTGATCGGTCAGATACTGGCTGACCCGGCGGGGCTGGCGCGGGGCGAGCCGCGGCAGGAGAAGGTGATGGTGGAGTTCAGCCAGCCCAACACCCACAAGCCCTTCCATGTGGGACATCTCAGAAACACCCTGCTGGGCAACGCCCTTTCTAACCTGCTTGAGTTTGCCGGCTATCCGGTGGTCAGGGCCAACTACTACGGGGACATCGGGCTTCACGTGATCAAGTGCCTGTGGGGGCTGATGCACCTCGGGGAGCTGGGCATAGAGCGGGAGGAGGGGGAGAGCGAGGGGCGCTTCCTGGGCCGGGTCTACTCGGCGGTGGACCGCCTGCTGGGGGAGGATGGGCCCGAGCGGGAGCGGGTGGAGCGGGAGATCCGCACCCTACACCAGCGCTGGGACCGGCGCGACCCTGAGGTGGTGGACCTGTGGGAGAAGACCCGCAGGGCCTCGCTGGAGGAGTTTCGCCGCATCTACCGCGACCTGGGGGTCTCCTTTGAGCTGGAGTTCTTTGAGTCGCAGGTGGAGGAGGCGGGCAAGGAGGCGGTGCGTGACCTTCTGGAGAAGGGGGTGGCGGAGGTCTCCCAGGACCCCGAATACCGGGGGGCGGTCTTTGTGGACCTGGCGGAAAAGACCGGCGACGAGACGCTGGGCAAGCTGGTCATCCTTCGGGCCGACGGGACCACCCTCTACTCCACCAAGGACCTGGCCCTGGCCCGGATCAAGTTTGAGCGCTACGGGATTGACCGCAGCCTCTACGTGGTGGCCAGCGAGCAGTCCCTCTACTTCCGCCAGATCTTTGCCATCCTGCGCCTGTGGGGATTCCCCCAGGCGGAGCGCTGCGTCCACATCCCCTACGAGCTGGTGGTGCTGCCGGAGGGGAAGATGAGCTCCCGGCGGGGGACGGTGGTGCTGTTTGACGAGCTGTGGGACCGGGCGGTGGAGCTCTATACCGCCATCACCCGCCGCAAGCGGGAGGAGCGGGGGGGCGAGGAGGAGGGGGAGGAGGAGAATGCCCGCCTCATCGCCCTGGGGGCGATCAAGTACTACATGCTGGCGGTGGACAAGATGAAGCAGGTGGTGTTTGACTTTGACGAGGCCCTCAGCCCCGACGGGAGAAGCGGGGTCTACCTGCAGTACAGCTACGTGAGGGCGCGCCGCATCCTGGAGAAGGCAGGGCTTGACCCGGACGGGGCGGGGGCGGAGCTGGTTCCCGGGGAGGAGGTTGAGCTTCAGCCTGCCGAGGTGGGGCTGATGAGACGCATGGACGGCTTTTCCTTCGTGGTGGAGCAGGCGCTGGAGCAGCTTGACCCCTCGCCCCTGGCCCACTGGGCCTACCAGCTTGCTCGCGACTTCACCGACTTCTACACCGCCTGTCCGGTGATCCGGGCGGGGGAGCCCTCGCGCAGCTTCCGGCTGGCCCTGACCGCCGCCTTTGCCCGCCTGATGGAGACGGTCTCAACCCGCCTGCTCTCCATCGGGCTTCCCCGGGAGATGTAGCGGGAGGGGCGGGCCAGGGCTGGGGTGGCTGGTAAGACAAAGGTCTTGACAGGCGGGGTATATTGTGTTAGTAGTAGATAGCCGCTGCGGGGTGGAGCGGTCTGGTAGCTCGCCGGGCTCATAACCCGGAGGTCGCGGGTTCAAATCCCGCCCCCGCAACTTTTTTTATTTCCGGACGCCTCCCCTCCTCCCTCTCCTCTGCCCGCCTTCGGTCTCTCCTGCGGGCCGGGCGGCTTTCCTGCCAGGGCCCGTTTTTTGAGGGTAGACTTTCGGCGTGAAGGGAAGAAGCGAGCCGGACGGTAGGAGAGGAGATAGGTCAGGCGACAGGGAGCGAGCGGTCCGGGGAAGGATCTCCCCCCTCAGGCTGGGCATCATCGCGGTGGCGGCCATCTTTGTGGCCGAGTTTGCCATCATGCACAACCTCGGCTGGCTGCTGGAGGAGGCGGGCCGCAAAAGCCATGTTCTGGAGTCTCTGCTGGACGCCCTGCTGGTCTCCCTCATTGCGGCGGGGGCCATCGGGGTTCTGCTGGTTAGGCCCCTGGAACGGGCCCTTGCCGCCTTGCGGAGGCTGTCTAGTCGGTTGCGCCATGAGCTTGAGATAAGCGAAGCCAAGTTTGTGGCGGTTTTCAAGCAGAGCTTTGAGTACATGGGGATTCTTGACCCGGAGGGCCGCTTTCTGGAAGTAAACGACATCGGGTTGGCGCTGGGGGGAGTGGAGCTGGAGGAGGTGAGGGGAAGGCACATCTGGGAGACCCTCTGGTGGGAGGGCATGGACGAGGAGCAGGAGAAGCTCAGGCAGGCGGTGGAGCGGGCCAGGGCTGGCGAGGTGGTCACCCAGGAGCTGCGGGTTATAGCCAGGGAAAGGATTTGCTGGGTGGACTTTTCCCTCAAGCCCGTCTGGGGAGAGGAGGGGCAGGTTGAGTTCCTGCTCGCCGAGGGAAGGGACATCACCCAGCGCAAGCAAACTGAGCAAAGGCTTCGCCTGCTGGCCCAGGCGGTTGAGTCAACCAGCGATGGGGTGATCATCACCGACCTGGAGGGGACCATTCTGGAAGTGAACCCTGCCTTCTCCCGCATCACCGGCTACTCGGCCGAGGAGGCGGTGGGCAAGAACCCGAGGATCCTCAAAAGCGGCAGGCAGCCGCCCGAGTTCTATCGCCAGATGTGGGATACCCTGCTTGCGGGCAAGACCTGGCAGGGCAAGGTAATAAACCGGCGCAAGGACGGCTCCCTCTACCACGCCAGCCTGACCATATCCCCCATCGTCAAC
>JALSIF010000040.1 GCA_026981635.1 bacterium
GTCCCTGAGGCTAATCCCCAGGGTGACGGTGCGCACGTCACAGTGGTAGCTCTCCACCATCTGGAGAGCGGCAAGGATCTCTGCCCGGGTAAGCTCCACCCCGGCGAATTCTATCAGTGTGGGGAGAACCTAGGCTTACCAGAAAAGAAGGACTCTCCTCGGGTACCGCTCCAAGCACGGTGTCAGGTCTAACATTTCCGGCTGGCCAATTCATTAGTTGACAGGTTTCAGTTTCATGCGCAACAGATTGGGATACCCACCAGGGGTATCATGCGGACTCTTTGTTAGTAAGAAAATGATACCGTTGCCCAATCGGTGGGCACTGTGGTAGACTTGGTAAGCTTATCTGAAAGGAGGTTAAATATCATGCTGGAAGCAAGAAGGAGATTCCAGGCAGCTTGGAACACAATCCCCTCCTTAGGCTGGCTCTTTCTTGCTTTTCTGCTCTTGTACATCTCTGGTTGTAACCCGGCTGAAGTCTCGACAGACGGCTATCTGAGAGACGGAGAGCAAGCCGTCTCCTCCCCGCTAATAGGGCAGGATGCTTCCCTGCCCCGGAGCCTTGCCACCCAGCCAGCTGATGACTTTCCTTTCCGGATCTATCCTTGCGGTGAAAAGAAGGAGTTCGGAAATTGGAAAGAAATTTACGAACTATACGAGGACTTTACCCGCACTCTTCCAAGTGGTGAGAAAGTAACTTTAGATGAGCCTTCATTTTGTGACAGCATCTATTGGGGAACAAAAAGGCCCATCTACAAGCGTGTGTCAGTCATAGCTTCAGCTCTATCAGTCATTCCGGTTTCCGAGCGCACGCCGGAAAAGCTTGAGCAAGCGTTGGCCACCTTCCCCAACTGGGTGTGGCCCAAGTGGGGCCATTTCAGCGTGGAGTACGAGCTGGTCAGTCCGCACCAGCTTCTGGTGAAGCTCATTCCCGGGCGGGGGGGAAACTTTGAATGCGTCTACCGTAACTTCTGGCTGGGGGACCGGGATTATGCTTATGGCTACTACCAGCTAAACGATCCCCGGCGGGAGGTGCCTTTGGAGGAGCGTTGGGACTACCAGTCTGGATCCCAAACCTGGCACAACGAGCGATACCTGAAGGGCTGGTTTGAGCCGGCGCTGGTCAACTTCTACCTCTATGCGGGGAGGACCCCCGGTTCCATAGACGAGCTGTTGAGCTTCTATGAGCTGGAGAGGAATCCGGACTACCCGGGCATCTGGAACACGCTCAGGTTTGAGTCCTGGGAGACCGGCGCCCGCATCAGCTACCGCCTGCCCTCAAGCGGGGAGGAGGTGGAGGCGGTGGTAGAGCTTGCCGACCAGAACAAGCGCCACAGTTTCGGCTTCAATTGAGGAAATTGATTAGGGAGGTAACAGCAAAATGAGGAGAGATGAGAACTCGAGAGTTCTCCTACTGACAGGTTTCACCCTGCTGGCGGTGTTCTGGTTGAGCGGGTGCAATCCCCTTGACCGCTCAAACACCGAGATCTTTTTTGCCAGCGAGGCTGTGGTTGGCCCCGCCTTGACCGGTCAGGGAAATGGGGCAACATCATTTCCGGCAAGGACCATCTCGGGCGGGGAGGAGGTCCCCTTCCAGATGTACCCCTGCGGAGAAAAGAAGGAGTTCAGCAGCTGGAAGGAACTGTCTGGCCTCTACGACCGCTTCACTCGCCAACTCCCCAACGGCCAGGTCTTTACCGACTACGAACCGGGATTCCGCAGCATGGTGATGCAGGGAACCACCCTCCCCTTTGAGAAGCGGGTGGTTGATCTGGCCACCGCCATGTCTTCCATTCCTCCCTCCGAGCGCACCCAGGCCAAGTTTGAGCAAGCCCTGGCCACCTTCCCAAGCTGGGCAAAGCCCAAGCCCGGCCACTTCACCGTGGAGTATGAGTTCCTGCCGGAGAGGGGGACTGTGGCCGTAAGGACCTATCCCGGCACCGGGGGCAACATTGAGTGCATGTTCAAGAACTTCTGGCTAGGGAGCAACGACTATGGCTACTACGACTGGCCGGTAAGAGATACAGGCCAGTATGCCCCTGGAAGCGACCGGTGGGACTACCAGAACCGACCCCTTCCCCACACCAGCGAGAATGACCTGTCCCAGTGGTTCATGCCGGCGGTGGTCCACTTCTACATCTACATGGGCCGGACTCCTGCCACCATGGAGGAGCTGCTGGACTTCTACGAGCTGGAGAAGAACCTGGACTACCCGGGCATCTGGAACACGCTCAGGTTTGAGTCCTGGGAGACTGGCGCCCGTATCAGCTACCGCCTGCCCACATCGGCCAGGGAGGTGGTGACCGAGGTAGAGCTGGCTGACAAGAACAGGCGGTTCCTCCCCAACTGGCCCTGATGGTGATTGCCTAGCTGGGGGGCTGGATTCCGCCAGCCCCCCAGCTGGATTTGACTCTTTTCAGCTCGCCGATGCCCCGGTGACGGCTGGGCAGGCCATCTGTACAAAGCGGTCAAAGAGCTTCTCCTCGTAGGTGAGGGTAAGCTCCTCCGGGCTCATCCCCGACTGGATCAGGGCCTGGGTTGCCCTCAGCCCCAGGAAGTAGCCGAAGCGGCCGGGAAGCTCCACCCCCCCGAGCGAAACCGGCTCCGTCTGAAAGAGGAGCCTCTCAAACACCTCCTCCTCATCGCTCTCAATCGCCTCCACCACCTCCCCCAGGTGTTTGGCATAGACCTCCCCTGCCCGCTCATACTCCTCCTCTGAGTAGCCCAGCACCGCCGGCTCCTCCCGGCCGGTGAGCTCCAGCGACTCCCAGGTGGCCATCCCCTCGTCCATCACGAAGGCCTTGATGGGGCAGAGGGGGCGAAGCTTGCTAATCAGCACCCCGGTGCTCAGGGCAAGCTCGTTGAACCAGGAGCGGGTGCGGTGGTCCAGGGAAAGGTAGCGGCGAAGGTGGGCAAGCTCGTGGGATAGCCAGATGGGAAGGTTCTCCAGGGGTACCCTGAGGCTGGGCTCGGGAGCATCCTCGCCAAACTGCTCCAGGCAGATGCCCACCATCCCCACCCCCTGCTTGGCCCCCTGGAAGGCGTTGGAGAAGAAGAGGCCGGGCATTAGGACCACATAGATCTCCCTTTCGCCGAGGCCCATCCGCTCCTCAAGCTCCCGGGCCAGCCGCTCCGCCTCCTGGCCGATCCGGTCGCGCACCCCGAGCACATGCTCCCGGTAGGCATCCCTTTCTACCGCGGATAGAATCTCTTTGGCATCCTCCCCCTTCTCCAGACCGGCAAGGTCGGTGAGGTAGCGCTCGGCAAGGTAGGGGGAGTAGTCGGCCAGGGCCTCCCAGTAGCCCTCCCCGTCGGCCTCAACCA
Source organism: bacterium (assembly GCA_026981635.1). Lineage (GTDB taxonomy): Bacteria > 4484-113 > 4484-113 > JALSIF01 > JALSIF01 > JALSIF01. The sequence continues at coordinate 3,325 of JALSIF010000040.1, forward strand.
CCCTGTCCAGCAGCAGTTCGGTTAGATCGTTTACCCTCACACCCATGGCATAGAGATTCTAGACCCGCGGGCAAACTTTTCTTCTGCTTTAGAGGCGGTGGATGTAGTTGAAGAGCTCCTCGCTCTGCAGGCCCACCAGCAGCCCCAGCCTCACCCCCAGGTCCTCCAGCTGGCGCTTTAGCTCCACGAAGGGCAGCCGGCAGGAGCAGGCGTCCACCCGGCCGATCACCACCGCCATCTCCCCCACCTGCTCCCGCTCCCAGCCCACCAGCCGACAGCCGTTCTTCTCCAGGTAGGCGCGAAGCTCCCGCTCCTTGGGCTCGGTGAGCTGGCCCGCCACGGTGAGCACCAGCCGCTGGCAGAGGCCGGGACCGGGGGCAGCCTTGGCCGGCCGGTAGTCGGCCCGGGGCTGATAGGAGAAGGCGTTGCCCTGCTCCCGGCTGGGCAGGAGAAAGCCCACCTGGGGCCCGGTGTGGAGGAGGACGGGGTGTTCCTCCGGCTTGACCTTTGGCCTGACGGAGGGGGAGGCAGGGGCTCTCTGGCCGGTCCCCCTGGCCGCCTGGGCCTGCGGCGATGGGGCCGGTTTGGGTGCGGCCTTGCCCTCTTCCCCGCCGGTTCGCCTGAGTATCTCCACCACCGCCCGGGTGAGGGCCTCCGGCGGTGCGTCCATTCCCAGCTCCCTCACCGCCGCCTCAATGGCCCCCTCCACCTCGGATAGGGAGCCCACCCTGACCTGGCCCGATGGCTTGGCCAGGGGCATGCCTGAGGGGGCCTTGGTAGCAGGGGGGGCACTACCGGTTGCCGGCGGAGGGGGGCTAGTTAGGGATTTTTTTTTGAGCCCTCCGACGGCGTGGGGAAGGGGCTTGCTCCCGGCGTTGGCACGGAGGGATTGCCCCGCCAGTTGGTGGAGGGGTCGTTTTCCTGCCTCACCCTGGACCGGGCGTAGGGCATCCCTTCCCGCTTCTCCGGCGGCGAGGGCCTCAGGTTCAGGTTGCCCGCCCAGCTGGGCAGGCGGTCAAAGTCGGTCCCTCCGTCCTGGTAGTAGTAGGGCCGAAATATGGGCACCTTGGGCTGGTAGGGAGTGGGGGTGAAGGCCCCGGTTACCCTCTCCGGCCGGGTCCCCTCTGGGACCTGGTGGACGAAACTCTGGGGGTTGGTGTGGGAGGGAAGCTCCGGCTCAACCATGGGCCGGTTGCCCGGCCAGTTGCTCTTGGGAATGTCGCGAAAGTGTCGCGGGTCCCGCTCCCGGTTGGTAAGGTTTCTCGGCCATGGCTGGACCACCGGCCTTCCCCCCTTGTAGATGGTGATCCCGTGCTCCCTGGCGTGGTCGGCGGCAAGCGGCGTGATGATGGTCTCCTCGTCCACATCCAGCCGGCTGCCCGGGGGGAGCTGCTTGATGTCCGCCAGGGAGATGAGCTTGGCCACGGGCCGATTATAGCAACGCCCCCGCCCCCAGCCGGCTGAGAAGCTAGACTTTGCCCATGCCGACGGAAACTGACCGCCACCTGCTCAGCCTCTACCAGAAGCACCTAAACGAGGGGCTCGCCCGCCTGATTGACTTTATGGGCCTGGCCACCGAGGAGGTGGATGCGGAGGGCTCCATCGTGCGCACGGCAGACGGGCGCGAGTTCATTGACCTCCTTGGCGGCTACGGGGTCTTCAACCTGGGCCACCGCCACCCCCGGGTGGTGGAGGCGGTGCGGCGCCAGCTTGAGCGCATGCCCCTCTCGGCCAAGGTCTTCCTCAACCGCCCCCAGGCGGAGCTGGCCGCAAAGCTTGCCGAGATCACCCCGGGGGAGCTTGCCAGGTGCTTCTTCTGCAACTCGGGCACCGAGGCGGTGGAGGCGGCCATCAAGTTTTCCCGCCTGGCCACCGGCCGCTCCCAGGTGGTCTACGCCACCGGCGCCTTCCACGGCAAGACCCTGGGCTCCCTCTCCGCCACCGACCGTCCCCACTACCGCGACCCCTTCATGCCTCTCTTGGAGTTTCGCCTGGTCCCCTACGGCGACCCGGCCTCCCTTGAGGAGGCGGTTAGCGAGGACACCGCCTGCCTGCTCATTGAGCCCATCCAGGGCGAGGGGGGCATCGTCATCCCCCCCGACGGCTACCTTCGGGCCTGCCGCGAGGCCTGCCATCGGGCGGGCGCCCTTTTGGT
>JALSIF010000041.1 GCA_026981635.1 bacterium
CCGGTGGAGGGCTTTGCGGAGGTGCCCTTTGTGGTCATCGTGGGCAAGTTTGATCTGCTCGCCCTTGACCGGGAGGGGGAGAGGGCGGTGGTGGTGGACTGGAAGACCGACGGGCTGATGGGCGACAACCCGCCTGGAGAAGAAGAGCTTACTCGCCTCTACCGGCCCCAGCTAGCCGTCTACAAGCTTGCGGCAAAGCGCCTGCTTCCCCCTGGCGGCAAGGTCCGAACCCTAATCTACTCCTTTTCCCTGGAAAGGACCATTGAGGTGGAGATAGATCCCAACGAGGTGGTCGAGCTGCTCAGGGAACTAGTGGCCTCTGCCCAGGGAGAGCCCAAGGCCGAGTGATTCACTCCTTACGGGGGGGACTTCACGAGTCGCTGCCCCTGGGCTAGAGTAGAGGCGGTGGAGAAGGAGACCCTAAAGCCTGAGCTACAAAGCCCCCTCATCTTCGGGGCAGACCCCACCACTGCCATCGTTGCACTGGAGCTCTCCCCTGAGGGTGACCAGGTGATCATCTACCGCCGCAAGGGAGACCAGGTAGTTAGCGAGACCCGTCCCTACCGCCCCTGGCTGCTTACCGGCGAGGACTGGATGGTTGAGAAGGTAGGCGACCTTAAGCCGGAGGTGGAGGAGCTTTCCGGAAGGGGCTACTACCGCTTCCGGGTGAGCTTCCCGGGCATAAAGGAGGCTGAGCGGGCCCACCGCCGCATGGTGGACCAGGCCAAGAAAAAGGGATTGGAGTCGGACGCGGTGCTCTTCTACCGCGACCAGCGCCAGGCCTACATGATGCTCTCTGGCACCACCCAATTTAAGGGGATCACCTTCCACGAGCTTCGCCGGATGCAGATTGACATTGAGGTGGTCCCCGAGGAGGGGTTTGAGTTTCCCAATCCGGAGCGCGACGGCGACCGCTTGCGCATCATCTCGGTTAGGGGATGGGAGGGGTTTGAGGAGCAGATCGTCCTGCGCGAGGAAAGCGAAACGGCCGAGCGGGAGATGCTTGAGCGGCTAAACGAGCTCATCGCCCAGCTTGACCCCGACGTAATTGAGGGCCACTACATCTTCAAGTTTGACCTGCCCTACATCCACACCCGGGCCGGAAAACTTGGTGTGAAGCTTCCCTGGGGGCGGGATGGAAGCCCGGTCAGCCAGCGGCGCAGCCGGATGGAGATCGCCGAGCGGGTGATTGACTACCAGAAGTTCACCTGCCACGGCCGCCACATCATTGACACCTGGATCCTCACCCAGTACTACGACATCACCCACCGCACCCTGACCAGCCTGGGGCTGAAGGAGGTGGCCAAGCACCTGGGGGTGGCAGGGGAGGACCGCATCTACCTGGACATGACCGAGGTGAGGCGGCTTTGGGATGAGGAGCGGGACCGACTGCTCACCTACGCCGTCCAGGATGTGCGGGAAACCGATGCCATCAGCCAGATCCTCTCTCCGCCCTGGTTTACCCAGGCGATGATGCTCCCCTTCCCCTACCAGGATGTGGTGGTGCGGGGCAACGCCACCCGCATTGACGCCCTGCTGGTCAGGGAGTACCTGCGCCAGGGCCGGGCCATCCCCAAGGGACAGGGCGGTCCCCCCGAAGTGGGGGGCTTTACCGGGGTGTTTATGCTGGGCAAGTTCACCGATGTGCTCCATGCCGATGTGGCCAGTATGCACCCCTCAAACATGCTGGTCTATGAGATCCGCCCGCGGCAGGATGAGCTGGGCATCTTCCTTGAGGCCCTGAAGGTGCTAAGGGAGCTAAGGCTCAACGCCAAGCGGGCCATGGGGGAGGCCAAAGATGAAGCGGAGCGGGTCCACTACGACGCCCTCCAGTCAACCCTCAAGGTGCTCATCAACTCCTTCTACGGCTACCTGGGGGCAAGCGCCCGCACCTTCCACTTCTCCGACCAGCAGGCGGCAACCGAGGTAAGCCTTCGGGGAAGGTCCACCCTCGCCCAGATCTGCCAGCACCTCATTTCCCAGGGGAGCAAGCTTATAGAGGTGGACACCGATGGGGTCTACTTCCTGGGCCCACCCGAGGTAAGGGAGGGAAAGATTACCCCCGATCAGCTGATTGAGGAGATTGACCAGCGGTTGGGCAGGGAGATTGCGGTTGAGGTGGACGGCAGATACCCGGCGATGTTTTCCTACAAGGAGAAGAACTACGCCCTGCTTACCGATGATGGGGAGCTGATCATCAAGGGGAGCGCCCTCAGGAGCCGGGGGCTGGAGCCCTTCCAGCGGGAGCTAATAGAGATAACCCTGCGCTACATCCTTTCCGGCCGGGAGGAGGAGATTGAGGGGGAGTTTGAGCGCTACCGCCAGATGATCAGGGAGGGGACCATCCCCATTGAGAAGCTGGCCCGCTCGGAGACCCTGAAAGACAGCCTGGATGTCTACCGCCAGAAGGTTGAGCAGAAGAAGCGAAACAAGAGTGCCGCCTACGAGATCGCCCTAAGAAGTAGCCGGAACTATGTACCGGGCGACATCATCACCTATTACATCACCGGCACTGATGCCAGGGTGAGCGCCTACGACAACGCTAGGCCCATCTCCGAGTATGACCCGCAAAACCCCGATGTAAATGTGGCCTACTACCTGGAAAAGCTAGAGAAGCGCTGGAAGTGGGCAAGGGAGCTCATTGAGCTTGCCCGCCACCCCCAGGAGGTGAACCGGGAGGAGCTTGGGAAGCTCCTTGCCATGGCTGGGGAACAGGCAAAAGTATAGTTATAGTCAGGCTAACAATTTACTTGAAGACCGCTTGCCGGGGGTGAGACCAATGGTTAGGTACATGGGAAACCTGATGGCCCTGATCTACGTTTCAGACCTCAGGCGGAGCGTAGACTTCTACACCGAGAAGCTGGGCTTCTCCCTGGTGGGTTATTGGGATGGGGAGGAGAAGGCCATAAAGCCCACCTACGACGAGGCTCACACGCCGGGCTTCGCCATGGTGAGGGCAGGGGAGGCCAGGGTGGGGCTTCATATCTGGGAAGGAGAGAGTGCTCCTCCAGCAGGTGGAGTCGGCCTGGACCTAAGGGTTGATGATGTGGACGCCTTCTACCGGGAGCTAACCGAGAGGGGAGTCCAGGCCTCCGAGCCGCGCGACTTTCCCTGGGGCCAGCGGATGATCTTCCTAAAGGATCCCGATGGCCACCCGTGGAGCTTCTACTCACCGATTGGGGACTGAATCCCAGGAAGGTTCAGCCCCCGCTCCTTTGCGCAGCGGAGGGCCTCCTCATACCCTGCGTCGGCGTGGCGCATCACCCCGGTTCCCGGGTCGTTGGTAAGGCACAGTTCAAGGCGCCTGGCGGAAAGGTCGGTGCCGTCGGCGCACACCACTAGACCTGCGTGGAGAGAGAGCCCCATGCCCACGCCGCCGCCGTGGTGGAAGCTCACCCAGGTGGCCCCGCTGGCGGTGTTTAGGGCGAAGTTGAGGAGGGGCCAGTCGGCGATGGCGTCGGAGCCGTCCTTCATCCCCTCTGTCTCCCGGTAGGGGGAGGCCACCGATCCACCGTCCAGGTGGTCCCGTCCAATCACCACCGGTGCCCTAAGCTCCCCCTTGGCCACCATCTCGTTGAACCTGAGGCCGGCAATGTGCCGCTCGCCATAGCCCAGCCAGCAGATGCGGGCGGGCAACCCCTGGAAGGGGACCTTCTGCTCGGCCAGCTCCAGCCAGCGGATGAGGGACTTCTTCTCCGGGAATAGCTCCATGATGGCCCGGTCAGTGCGGAGGATGTCCTCCGGGTCTCCCGACAGGGCCACCCAGCGGAAGGGGCCGGTGCCGGTGCAGAACATGGGCCGGATGTAGGCGGGGACAAAACCGGGAAAGCTGAAGGCCTCCTCCTCGCTGAGCCCGCCCCTAACCGCCTGGCCGCGGATGTTGTTGCCGTAGTCAAATACCGGGATTCCCCTCCGCCTGAACTCGGCCATGGCGGCGCAGTGCTCAGCGATGGCCTTAAGCGCCCGGCGGCGATACTCCTCCGGGTTGTTCTCCCTCAGCGCCAGCGCCTCCTTAAGGCTCATCCCGTTGGGGACGTATCCGTTTAGCTCGTCGTGGGCACTGGTCTGGTCGGTGACGATGTCGGGGTTGATGTCCCGCTCTGCCAGGGTGGGGAAGACATCGGCCGCATTGGCAATAAGCCCAATGGAGCGGGCCTCACCCGTCTCGGTCCACAACCTGATCTTCTCCAGCGCCTCATCCAGGCTGTCGGTAAGCTCGTCCACAAACCCCATCTCCAGCCTGCGCTTCGCCCGGGCAGGGTCCACCTCCACCACCAGGGCGCTGGCCCCGTTCATGGTGATGGCCAGGGGCTGGGCGCCACCCATCCCCCCCAGGCCGGCGGTGAGTGCCCACTTGCCGGTGTAGTCGCCGCCAAAGTGCTGCCGGCCCGCCTCGGCAAAGGTCTCATAGGTCCCCTGGATGATTCCCTGGGTGCCGATGTAGATCCAGCTTCCCGCCGTCATCTGGCCGTACATGATGAGGCCCCTTTTCTCCAGCTCGTTGAAGTGGTCCCAGGTGGCCCACTTGGGGACCAGGTTGGAGTTGGCGATGATCACCCGGGGAGCAAGCTCGTGGGTGCGAAAGACCCCCACCGGCTTTCCCGACTGAACGAGCAGGGTCTCGTCAGGTCTAAGCCGACGAAGTGATTCCAGGATCAGGTCAAAGGCCGGCCAGTTCCTTGCCGCCTTGCCCCTGCCCCCGTAGATGATCAGCTCCTCGGGAAGCTCGGCCACCTCCGGGTTCAGGTTGTTCTGGATCATCCGGAAGGGGGCCTCAATCTGCCAGTTGGCACAGTGGAGTTCAGTTCCCCGCGGTGCTCTCACCACCCGGCCCGATGTGACTGCCATCTTGGCTCACCTCCCCGCCGATTATATGCCCAAGCCCCTATCTATGGGGCGGGAGCCTGGACGCTCACCGTGAGCGGGTCGCCAATCAGGCGGGGGAGGGGAAAGCCGGCAATGTCTCCCAGACCGACGAGCTCCTCCTGGGAGGTGAAGGCGAGGGTGGTCTCTCCCTCGGCGGCGGCAGTGAAGCTTATGGTGAGGATGGGTCCGGAGGCAACCTCGGCGGGGTCAAAGTCGGTGGAGGCTCGGGTGATAAAGAAGCTCAGGGTGTCGTCCCGGCCCGGCACCAGGTCGCAGAAGCCGGCCAGGTCCGCCCCCAAGGGTGATCTGCCGTCGGTGACCAGGTCGCAGGAACTAAGGCTCAGGGCTCCCGGGTCAAAGACCACCCGTCCGTGGGCAAAGAGGGCAGCACTGGTGTTGTCCAATTCAACCTGCACGGCAAGCGGGTCGCCCGGCGCAACCTGGGGGGTGTCGGTGGTAAGGAGGAAGGTGGCGGTGGTGGATCCCCGGCCCACCAGCGGCTGGCTGGGCAGGCCATACTTGGGGCTATCTCCGGGAGCAGAGTAGGGGACCACCACATAGGCAAAGAATCCCGGCCCTGGGGTGTCTACCACCTCATACTGGTTGGG
>JALSIF010000042.1 GCA_026981635.1 bacterium
GATGATCCTGCCCAGGAAGGAGTAGGGCGGCTAGTCGGCGGGCAGCTTTGCCCGGCCAAGCTCCTCCTGGCTCAGCTCCTCCCGGTCAATCACCCCGATGGTGGCGCACTCAATGGCGGCCAGGGGGCGGCCGATGGAGATGCGGGCCGCCCGGCCAAAGACCACCACCACCCGGTCACCCAGGCCCGCATCAACCGTGTCTGCCGCCACCCAGAGCTCGTTTCGCTCCCTTCCCTTCCCGTCGTCGGCCCTAACCAGGAGCCACTTGATACCCACCGTAGAGGGGATTCGTTTGGTGGCCCAGACCTCTCCGATGACCCTGCCGGTGCGCATGGCTATTCGTTGTCGTGGCTGGTGGCGATGGCCTCGCTGAGGGAGATGATCTCGGCCTGCTCGGCCAGCCGGCGGCGCCAGGGTTCGGCGATATCAATCCGGTCCACGATGCCGATCACTGCCGCCTCAATGGCAGCGTTCTCGTTGCCCACCGCCAGGCGGGCCGCCCGGCCGAAGGCGCAGACCACATCCTCCCCCACTCCAGCGCCGATGGTGTCGGCCACTACGATGATGTCCCGGGTGGGCTCCTTGTTCAGGTTGTAGGGGTGGACGATGAGCCAGCGCAGATTGACCACCGACTCGGTCTTCTTGGTGGCCCAGACCGTCCCTACCACACGCCCAATAAACATCGCCCAGCCATTATAGGGGGCGGTCGGATTGGCTCAGCTTTGAGTCCCCTGCACGACAGCCTCGGCGGCAAGCTTCCTAGTTCGCTCAATACGGTTTCCGCTGGACGGGTGGGTGGAAAGAAACTCGGGGGGAGCGCCCCCGCTCTCCTCGGTCACCTGCTTGAGAATCTCCATCACCCGGCTCATGCCGAAGGGATCGTAGCCTGCCCGGTAGGCGTAGATGATGCCCAGCTTGTCGGCCTCCTCCTCCTGGTCACGGCTGTACTTGAGGAAGACCAGGTCGGTGGCGATCCCCACCCCGCGCCACCAGTCCTGGCTTGCCCCCAGCACCCCGAGGATGATGGCCAGACCAAGCCGGGCCTTGACCTGGTCCTCGTAGTTCTTCTTGATGTGGCGCCGCTCGGTGTGGGCCAGCTCGTGACCCAGCACCCCGGCGATCATGTCGTCGTCCCCCTCAATCAGCTTCCACATGCCGGTAAAGAGGTAGACGTAGCCCCCGGGGGTGGCGAAGGCGTTTACCTGGTCCTGCTTTACCAGGGCAAAGGTGTAGTGCTCAAAGGTGGAGAGGCCGTTTGCCTCAACCAGCCGCTGCCCGATCTGCTCAAGCCTCCTTGCCCGGTCGGTGCCAATCTCCAGCAGGTCCTTCTTGAGCAGCTCTCGGTAGACGTTTCGGCCGATGCGCTTCTCGTCGCGGATGGAGATCTTGAAGGGATTGGCCGCCAGGGCTAGGGGGGGGCGGACCGCAAAGAGTGCGAAGGTGGAAAGGAGAAGCAGAGCTCCCAGAAAAAGTTTTCTTACTGGCCGTCTGGCGGGGACTAGGCTCATTTCGCTCACCTCTTCCATTTCTACCCCGTCTCCCCCTGCCCTCCCCCGTCGGCGGAAACCTTTTCTTCTTCCCCCGGCTCAAGCTCCAGGAACCTGCCCCGGGCGGTAAAGCAGGGGCGGTCCGGATTGTCGGCGATGGTGATTTCCGCCTCAAGCTCCATCAGCCGGTGGCGGTGGTTGACCAGCCGGCTGGTGGCCACCAGCTCCTCACCGATAGGCAGTGGACGGCGGTAGCGCACAGTAAGTTCGGCGGTGAGGTAGTAGCGGCCGGTAAGCCGGCTGCCGTGGTTGCTCATCAGGTCGTCCACGATAGCGGCGGCGATCCCCCCGTGGAGGATGCCGCGAAAGCCCTGGTGGTGAGGCTGAGGGGTAAAGCGGGTCTCCAGCCTGCCGTCCTCCCGCATGCGGAAGGTAAGCCTCAGCCCCAGGGGGTTCTTGCTGCCGCAGGCAAAGCAGAAGTCGTCGTCCAGCATCTCGGAGTGGCTGATCTCCCTGGCCATCGGCATTACTCCTCGCCGCTGATTACCTCGTAGACCTCCCCCGCCGGGGGAAGCTCGGCAAGTCCCTTCAGGGCTTCCCTGATCAGGGGGGCGGGGTCAAACTCCTTGGCTCCTTCAAGGTCAACCTTCCTCCCGCCCATTGGCCCACCTCCGTGGGCCAGGTAGGCGGGCAGGGCGACCAGGTACTTCGCCTCTGGATCTAGGCTGGTGCCCTGAAAGAGAAGCCGGTTTCCCTTCCAGAGCAGGCGGACCTTGACCCCGGCAAGCTGGAGGAAGCGGTTGCTGCGCTTGGGAAGATACCCCACACCACTTTTAATCGCCTGCTCAATCAGCTTTCCGGAAAGCCTTACCAGGTACCACTGCTGAGGGAAGACCTCAACCTTCTCCGGCTCGCCGCCCTGCTCGGGCTGGCTAACCAGGGCCATAAGGCTTCCCGCATCAACCATCACCACCTGGGCGCCTGTTTCTTGGCGGATGGTCTCGGTTACCAGGGTGCCCAGGGGGGTCTGGCTGCGGGTGGGATCGTCTCCCACCAGGTAGGTCGCCTTGGCCAGCGCCCAGCCGGAAAGAAGCATACTTAGCACCAGGCTCAGCCAAGCTGCCCTTGCCCTAACTCCAAGTTGGCTGCTTTCCATGTTCCTCTCCTCGGCTGGCTAGCCCCTGCCGGCCATCTCCCGCCTTTTTCTCTCCTCCATGAGCATTGCCCAGATGAACTGGTCAATCTCCCCATCCAGCACCGCTTGGGCGCTTGAGGTCTCCACCCCGGTGCGGTGATCCTTGACCATCTGGTAGGGGTGGAGCACATAGCTTCTGATCTGGCTTCCCCAGGCGATCTCCCGCTGCTCCCCCTTTAGCTCCTCCACCTTCTGCTTCTGCTGGCGTCGCATGAGTTCAAAGAGGCGGCTTTTGAGGATGCGCATGGCCTGCTCCCGGTTCTGGTGCTGGCTGCGCTCGTTTTGGCAGGTGACCACGATGCCGGTGGGGATATGGGTAAGACGGACCGCACTGGAGGTCTTGTTCACATGCTGGCCGCCGGCACCGCTGGCCCGGAAGGTATCCATGCGGATGTCATCGGGGTTGATCTCAATCTCCACCTCCTCCGGGATCTCCGGGATCACCTCCACTGCGGCAAAGCTGGTGTGGCGGCGGTTGGAGGCGTCAAAGGGACTGATCCTCACCAGCCGGTGGACGCCGTGTTCGGTCTTTAGGTAGCCATAGGGGAAGCGGTTCTCCACTCGGAAGGTGATGGACTTGGTACCCGCCTCCTCGCCCGGAGTCTGGGAGAGGATCTCCACCTTGCAACCGTGGCGCTCGGCCCAGCGAAGATACATCCGGGCAAGCATGTCCACCCAGTCGCAGGCCTCGGTTCCTCCCGCCCCCGCCTGGATGGTGACCAGGGCGGGGCTGCGGTCATACTCGCCAGAAAGTAGGGACTCTATCTCCAGCTCCTCCACCTGGCGGCGGAGCCGGCGAAGGTTTTGCTCCAATGCAGAAAGCTCTTCCTCGGCCGGTGAATCCTCCTCCGCTACCAGCTCAAGGTAGGCCTCAAGTTCCTCCAGCTCGTGGGAGAGCTCCTCGTAGTAGGTGATGGTTTGGCGCAGGCTGGAGATCTCTTGGGTAATGGTGCGGGCCCTGGCAGGGTCGCTCCAAAGCTCGGGATCGGCCGACTGCTCCTCTAGCTCCTTTAGGCGGCGCCCCTTTCCTTCCAGGTCAAAGATAGCCTCCCATGGCGGCGAGGCGCTCGGCAAGCTCCCTAAGCTCGCTTCTCAGTTCAGCAAGCTCCATCGCGCAACCATAATACCCGCCGCCGGGGAAGATGCTACCTTTCTCCCTCCCTAGAGCACCCTAAGCAGGCTTGCCGGCGAGTTGTAGGCCTCGGGGAAGCGCTCCCGGATGAGGGGGCGAAACTTCTCGGTAAGCTCCGCCTCAATCAGCACCACCGGCTCAGCCTGGGCCTGGATGATGGCGCGGTTTACATACTCCACGAAGGGGAAGCGGTCGCAGAAGTGGAACTTGACCTCCTCCAGGGAGAAGTTGTCATAGATGTAGAGGACATATTTGGTGGCCCTAAGGCTCTTGGAGTAGTAGGAGATCATCTCCACCTTGTGGGGTGCCTGCCCCGCCTGGATCTGGTCAAGCAGTTCAACCACCCGGCGCTTGGCCTCTTGCTTGCTTACCGGAGAAGGCTTTTCCATGGTGGCTTTCCCCCCTATCAGGGGGGGCTTGCCCAGTCTATTTGAGCTTCACGTCAAAGCGCTTATAGCCCATCACCACGGTGGGGGTGTCGGGGTAGGCAACTTCGGTTTTCCTCACCGAGGGGAGGAAGCCCTCATCGTCGCGCAGGCGCTCGCTGGGGTTTATGAGCTCAACGATGAGGAGATCATTGGTCTCCGGGGGGAAGAGCAGGGCAAGCACCTCCTCGCCCGTCTCCGGTGGGGGCGGCTGGTGGTAGCGCACCACCCGCCGGGCCTCCTCCTTGAGCTTCTCCAGGTAGGCGGGGTAGACGTCGTGCTGGTAGGGGAGGGTTCCGCTTCCTCCCCTGACCTGGATCACCCAGCGGCCCGGCCTGACCTCTCCGTGGCGCTCAACCTGGTCGCCTGAGAGCACCACCAGCCGCTCCTCCTCCTTGCCGTGGTAGGGGAAGAGCTTCACCCTAACCGCCAGGGTGGCCTTGGTGGAGACTTCGTAGCTCCCGTCGGCGGCAGGCTTTAGGGGCTTAAACTCACCCTCCTCCATCACCCCCAGCTCGGCACCGGAGATGCGGGCGGTGCGGCGCTTTTGGGTGAAGTCTGCACTAATGCTTACCCCCTCCAGCTTGAATTCCTCCCGGTCGTTGAAGAAGAGCTTGCGCAGGGCCTGGGAGAGCTCTCCCGAGGCGGCAGCCACCGCAAAGCTTGAGTGATAGAGGTTGGTGTAGGTGATGGGCTCATCCCGTCCGGCAAGCTTGAGCTCATAGTCCACCTTGACCGTGCCGTAGCTCTCGTTGTCAATTAGCTTGGTCAGCCCAAACAGGGCAAGCATGGGCAGGTTGTCCACGATGAGGTCGGGGTGGGCGGCAAGCTGATAGATGTCCTCCCCTCCCCGGCCGGTGGTGGGGTCCTTGGCGGCGACCTTGAGGTTTACAAAGTCACCTTGGTACTCACCCAGAAAGCCGGCCACCCCTTGGAGGCGATCCTCCCGGATGGTCCCCACGATGGGTCCTGGCTGGGAGAGTTGCCAGTTGCCGGTTAGGGAGGTGAAGGTGGCAAAGATAAGCTCCTGGGCCAGGGGGAGGTTTACCGTCCCCTTCATGTCAAGCACCGAGTGCCCGAAGGCGATAAACCGTCCCTGATCGTCAACTGCGGTGAGGGTGCCGGAAATGGAGAGGGGCAGTCCCCCTTTGGCCACCAGCAGGCTCACTGGCGAACCAGGCTTGAGGGG
>JALSIF010000043.1 GCA_026981635.1 bacterium
CATCGGGGCGATTATAAACCCCTGCCAAGGGGCAGGTTGGGCAGGCCTAACCTATGTCTCAGCCCTCCGCCTGTCCCCCTTCTCCCTCGGCGTTGGGCTTGAGGGCAAGCTCGGAGGGAGAGGAGCCTTCTTCGGTTCCTTCCTCTTCCTCTGCCTTTTCGTGGGAGTGGGAGAGAAAGATGGAGATCAGCACCAGCAAAACGCCGATGGAGGCCAGGCTGTCGGCCACGTTAAAGACCGGGAAATCCCACGGCGGGCGCCCGGGGAGGGGGATGAGAACGTCTATGAAGTCCACCACCACCGCCATGCGCAGGCGGTCAACGAAGTTGCCCATGGCGCCGGCCACAATGAGGATGAGCCCCCAGCCGGCGAAGCGGTCTCGGTAGGCAACCTTGTGCCAGTAGATAAGTAGCAGAAGGATTAGTAGGGCACTAAACAGAGCAAGCAGGCGGGGATAGCCGGAGAAAATACTCCAGGCGGCTCCGTCGTTTAGGGCCAGCTTAAAGGTGAGCCAGTCGCCCAGCAAGCGCAGAGGAGGAGCAAAGGGACGGTAGGGAAAATCTTCCATTCCAACCGAGTGGAGGGAGAAGTAGCGAAGTAGGAAGCTGGGCAGGGGGCCGCTTGTACTTCCCAGATAGTAGACTGCAAGAGCCTTACTTAGCTGATCCAGAGCCAGCCCCAGGCTCACAACAACCAGCATCAGGGACCAGGGGCGGCGGGGGGAGGAGTTCTGTGCCCCCTGGCTAGATGCCCCGGCTGGCGTCAATCTCCTGCTGGGCCTCAAAGGAGTACTTTGCCCAAGGGATGGCCTTGAGCCGCTCCTTGGAGATGGGCTTGCCGGTGCGGCGGCAGAAGCCGTAGGTGCCGTCCTCTATGGCCTGGAGGGCCTCGTCAATGAGCTTGAGGTTGCGCTCCAGCTGGGCCACCAGCTGCTCGTCCTTGGCCAGCTCGGTGGTCTCGGTGATCAGGTCGCTGTCGGGGTCACCGCTGTTTCGCTCGTGGAGCAGCTCTCCGGCCAGAGCCTTCTGGATCTTCTTGCGCAGACCAGTGAGCTCCTTCTGGATCTCCTCCCGCTTCTCCAAAAGTAGCTTCTTGAAGTAGTCCAGCTCCTTGTCGGAGAAGCGGGGGTGGTTGTAGCGACGCTTGGCCGACCCAGCGGTTGACTTCTTGGCGGCGGACTTGCCGGCCGCCTGCTTGGAGCCTTTTGAGTTGGTCTTGGTCTTCTTGCTGGCCAACTTCTCGTTCACCTCCGCATCCTTCTGGGCTCGCCTTCCACCGCCTCGCTTTGCTATACCCCGGCTAGAGGGAGAAAGCTTTCCTGGCATTTGAGGCTGTTTGAGCGGCAAATTCTACCAGACTGGTCGCCCTAAGGTGGGCAACCCTTTCCGCCGTCGCCACCAGCATGGCGGGGTGGGAGGGTCTCCCCCGCCAGGGGTGGGGAGCAAGAAACGGCGCATCGGTCTCCAAAAGCACATAGGAGGGATGGAGATTCTTTGCTGCATGTTCAATGTCCGGGTCGCCATAGGTGGCGTTGCCGGCAAAGCCGAAGTAGGCTTGGTGGGAGGTTCCCCAGGCCAAGATATCGGGGGAACCGTCAAAACAGTGGAAGATGAAGCGAACCTCCGGGTAGCGGCTCACTACGGCCAGTACCTCGGCGGGGGCGCTTCGCTGGTGGACCACCACCGGGAGATGGCGCTCCCTAGCCAGCTCAATCTGGCCAGCAAACAGCTCCTGCTGGTAGTGGAGGGGGGTGGTCTGGTGGTGGAGGTCAATGCCGCACTCGCCCACCGCCACCGGGGAGGGTTCTTCCTCAAAAAACCCCGCCAGCTCCCGCAGAGCGGTGGGGGGATGGTGGTAGGCGGGGTGGAGTCCGGCGGTGAAGTGGATCCGGCCGGGGAAGGCGCGGGCCAGCTCGCGGGCCTTATGGCTGGTCTCCAAGTCAATGCCGATCAGGATGAGGGCGGCAAAGCCGGCCCGGAGGAGACGGGAGATGGTCTCCCGCTGGGGGGAGAAGTGGTCAAAGTAGAGGTGGCTGTGGGTGTCAATGAACAAGGGAGCTATTTCTTGCGCATCGCCCGCAGGCGAACCTTGCCCTGGACCACGTAGAGCACCACCGAGCGTAGCTCCTCAATGGGCTTAAAGATGGCTCCCTGCAGGATCACCATCACCCCGGGGTAGAGGGTACCGGAGACCTCAACGGTTGACTTGGGGGCAAAGCTGAGCAGTTTGGAGAGCTCCTCCAGTCGCTCGGCGATGCGGGCAAGCTCCTTCTCCACCACATATTTCTGGTCCTCCAGCAGGGCCTTGATCTCTCGCTGGCGGGGAGAGATGACCCGCTTCTGCTTGAGCACCTCTAGACCCTGGTTAATCCGCTCCAGCCGGTGGAGATAGTCGCTCTGGCGGTCGCAAAGCTCCTCGTACTCGGTGGAGAGGATGGGGTTTCTGCCCACCTCCACCCGGGTGAAGGTGCCCATTGGGCTGCCCAGCTGGGTGGTCTCCAGGCGGTGGTGGACCCGGGCGCTGCCCCCTACCAGCCCGGCGTTTCCCCTGACGGTGAGGCTCCCCCCCACCAGGGTGTCACAGTGGCGGAGTCCCTCCTCCACCTCTAGGTCGCCTCCCACCTGGACCTTTGCCCCATCGGCGGAACGGATGCGAGCCCGGCCACCTGCCTTAATCTCGCAGTCTCCCTTGCCGAAGACCCGGCCCTCTATCACCAGGTCACCACCCGCCTCCACCTGGGCCTTCTCCACGAAGCCACGGATGACCAGGTTGCCCCCCGCCCGCACCCGGAAGTCGGGGTTGACATTGCCGTCAATGGTCAGGTGGCCGCCGAAGTCCAGGTTGCCGGTGGTGTAGTCCACGTCGCCCTGAATGAAGATGCGATCCAGCAGGGAGAGCTGGTCACCTGACAGAACGACGTGGCCACCGCACTCGGCCACGATGGTGGTGCGGTCTTCACTGTAGCGCAGGTTCTCCCCCGGGTGGTAGCGGGGGTGGCGCACCTTCTTTACCTTGATTCTTTTGCCGGTGACGGTAAATCCCTCCTCACCCGGGTCGGGGCTGCGCAGGTAGGCCACCACCTGACCGGGGGCGACGTTGTTGAAGCGCTTGAGGTCGCGAAAGTCCACACTGCCGTCGGGACGGGTCTTTAGCCCCTCGGCGTGCTCCTCAATGTCTACCGCCAGCACCCACTTGCCCTCGTCGGCGGGGCGCATCTCCCGCCCCCGGGCAACCACCACCGGCTGCTCATAGATCGGCTCGGCCAGGAGCTGCTCAATGGCCGGCCAATCAATCCCCTCCACCACCCCAGCCTCCTTGAGCAAGCTTGCGATCTCCTGGGGGGAGATGGGAGGGTCCCCCTGGTGGGGAGGGTGGAGGGTGAGGCGGGCCTCCATCTGGTCGGAACTGACCGAGATGTCGGCCTGATAGGCCAGGGAGGTGGGACGGGATGGAGTCTTTGCTTCGCTCAATCTACCTCTCCTCGCTTGGGGCTTAAGTTTTTGGATTCAGTTGAGGGTCAAGGTCTCTCTTATACCCACCCGGGGCTAGGCCATCTCCTCCATCAGCTCTTTGGGGGTGAGGCGGAAGGCGCCCTTGACCTCCGGCCTCTCTTCAACGATGTCGCGCACGATCTGGTTCAGGCTCTCAATGTCGGTGGGGCGGGCAAAGAGGGCCTTTTGTCCCGGCGAGCGCTCCCTTCCGTCCAGCACCAGGATGCTCACCCCGCGGGCGTTGCCAAAGGGGGGAAGCTTGATCAGGCAGAAGATGTCTGCCCGGTCGGTCATCTCACGGAAGAAGTCGTGGCCCTTGACCTGCTGGAGGAACTCGTCGGTGACGAAGCAGGCCACCCTGCCCTGGGGGGTGATGTTGTTTAGGGCGTGGTCAATGTAGTTGGCCACCAGATTGGCGTCGCCCTTGAAGGCGAAGTTGCCCGCGATGAGGTCAAACTTGAGGTCGCTTACCTCCTCGCCGAAGATGCGGTCAAGCTGGGTGAAGAAGTCAAGCTGGGCAACGAACAGCTTGGGGAAGCCGGAGAGCAGGGCGACCATCTGGGTGGCCTTGGCCAGCACCGGGTCGGTCTCCAGGGAGACGAAGTTGTAGGTCAGGAAGTGGTCAACGAAGTCGTACTGGCTGAGGAAAAAACTCTCCTTGGCCTTCTCCAGCAGGGGGGCATCGGTGGCGTCCACCAGGACTATCTCGCCCTCGTCGGTCAGCACCTCTATCAGTCCATCCTCCCCCAGCGCCCAGCGGGCGTTCTCCAGCGAGTCGTAGACGTGGGAGACCAGTGAGACTGCCACCAGCCCGTCGCCGGCGGCCGGGTTGATGACCAGCTGGTTGATGGAGGGGGCAGCAAGCTGGGCCAGGTAGCGGCAGTAGTCGCGGGGGATGGGAATGCGGTACTGGGTGTAGTTCTGGTAGTTGTGGTAGAGCAGGTCCTCCACCTTGCGCACCGAGAGGGGACCGTGGACGGTGACCTTCTCCTCGCTCCCCATGCTGGCAAGCTCAGTCAGGAAGTTGATCACCTCCAGGCGCTGGTGCTTGTTGAGGTGACGCTCGCGGGGCAGGGTCTCAATGCGGTTGAAGTTCTTCCCCCTAAGCTCCTCCCGCTCAAGCCCCAGCACCGCCCGGCGATCGCTGGGGGGCTGCTCCCCCTCGCCCTCCTTTTCCAGCCGCTCCTTTACCTTCTTCTTGAGTTTCATCTTGAGGGGGGACTCGGCCTCGCGCTTGGCCTTGCCCTTTCCCTTCTTGGTCTGCTGTTCGCGGGTCCCCTCAATGAATGCCTGGGCAAACTCCTGTTCCAAGGTGGGGGAGACACCCTTCTTGGGGGTGATGTCAAAGCCGGCGATGCGCGCCTTCTCCTGCCTGGCCTCCTCGGCCGCCTGCTGGCGCTCGGTCAGGTCCCAAAGCTTCCTCACCCGGGTGAAACGGCTGTCCATCTCGGGGGTGAAGATGACCAGCTCCCGGTCCAGCTCGGGGTTCTTCTCCAGCACCCGGCGAAGGATCTCCTTCTCATTCAGGGGGCGACCGGCCTCCTTGAGTACCTGGTAGGCCTGGGGATTTACATCAATCCACTCCTTTCTTCCCCAGCGGCCCTTGTGACGGCGCAGTCCCTCCACCTTGGCGGGGTCCAGGGCGACCTGGGAGTACTTGATGCCCAGCTTCTTGGCCACCGCCCGCTTTAGATCGCGCTCGGTGACGAAGCGGCGGAGCTCATCAATCGCCTCCATCACCACCTGGTGTTCGGGGAGCTTGGCCTTGCTTATCCGCCAGAGCTTCTGCTTCTTGCCCTCTCTGGTGGAGGTGCGACCGGAGAAGTAGTCG
>JALSIF010000044.1 GCA_026981635.1 bacterium
TCGGCGGCGGAGAGATTGACCAGCCGGCCCTCGGCGATGAGGTAGAGGCGGCGCCCATCGGCCAGGGTGTACTCCACTACGTTCTCCCGCACCTGGGAGGTTTTGCTTGCCATCTCCTCCAGGGCGGTGCGGTTTATCTCCACGTCAAAGTGGCCCGCGTTGGCCAGGATGGCCCCGTCCGGCATCGCCTCAAGGTGGGGGCGGTCAATCACATTGATGTCGCCGGTTGCGGTGATAAAGATCTCCCCCTGGCGGGCCGCCTCCGCCATGGGGAGGACCTCAAAGCCGTCCATCACCGCCTCAAGGGCCCTTAGGGGGTCAACCTCGGTCACCAGCACCCGGGCGCCCATCCCCCTCATGCGCAGGGCGATCCCCCGGCCGCACCAGCCGTAGCCCGCCACCACCACCCGGCGACCGGCGATAAGGCGGTTGGTGGCGCGGAGGATCCCGTCCACGGTGGACTGGCCGGTCCCGTAGCGGTTGTCAAACAGGTGCTTGGTGAGGGCGTCATTTACCGCGATGATGGGGTAGCAGAGCACCCCCTCCCTGGCCATGGCCCGAAGGCGGATCACCCCGGTGGTGGTCTCCTCGGTGCCGCCAAGCACACCGTCCAGCAGAGCCCCCTTCTCCTCGTGGAGGGTGCTTACCAGATCGCAGCCGTCGTCCATGGTGATGTGGGGACGGTGGGCCAGTGCCTGGTGGATGTGACGGTAGTAGGTGTCGCGGTCCTCGCCGCGGATGGCGAAGGTGGGGATGCCCTCCTCCACCAGGTAGGCGGCCACATCGTCCTGGGTGGAGAGGGGGTTGGAGGCGCACAGCCTCACCTCGGCCCCGCCCGCCCGGAGGGTCAGCATCAGGTTGGCCGTCTCGGTGGTCACGTGGAGGCAGGCGGCGATGCGTATCCCGGCCAGGGGCTTCTCGCGGGTGAAGCGCTCACTAATGGTGGCAAGCACCGGCATCTCCCTGGCCGCCCAACGGGTCCGCTCCCTCCCCCGCTCGGCGAGGGCCAGGTCGGCCACGTCAAACTCACTCTGGCTTTGGGAGGTGGCAGGCTGGTTCATGGCGGTTTCACCTCGGCGGGCTATCCTAGCAGGCGGGGCTTCCCCCGCGCGGGGAGCCTGTGGTAGGCTCAGCCAGTATGTACGGTGAGCTGGGCAGGTGGCTCATCTGGCTGGGTCTGGTGATTGCCGCGGTGGGGCTGGGGCTGGTCCTCTTCGGTCCCCTGGTCTCCCGCCTGGGACTGGGCCGGCTGCCGGGGGACATCTACACCGAGGTGGGAGGGGTGAGGGTCTTCTTCCCCCTGGCCACCATGATCCTCCTCTCCCTGGTGCTCACCGTTCTGCTTAATCTCTTCCTCTGGCTGATGGCCCGCCGCTAGGAGGAGGGGGTAGAATCGGTCTGGTTAGTGGGGGCAGGCAGAAACAGGCTGACTCTCTCTCTGGCCCTCTGGCTTGGCCTGGTGCTGGCGTGGGCTCCCCTCTCAGCAATGGCCCAGGCCATCGTGGTAGGTCCTCCGCCTGCGGGCCGTGACTCGGGCGGAGACAGTTCCTCACCCTCTGCTGACTCCAAGCAGGGAGTGGAGGAAAAAGACGAGCAGGGCGGGCAGGCGGCTTCCCCTAAAGAGATCGTTGTCCCCCTGCCTCTCGCAAGCACAGGGCAGGGGCCGGAGATCCGGGTGCTTCTGGTCAGGGGAGTTCCCGGGGTCACCCTGGGGGCCCCCGGTGGGATGGTGGCCAGGGACGGGCGGGGCAAAGCCTTCCCGGCCAGGGGGACGCTCCAGTTCAGCCTGCACCGAGGCCGGGTGAAGCTGGTGGGAGCGGGGGCGGCCTCCGACCGCTTCCAGGTGGAGACGGCTGTCCCCGGAGCTCTTATCTCCTACGGGGGGAGGAGCTACCGGGGAAGGATGGAGCTAGTGGTCTACCGGGGGGAGCTTGCCCTGGTCAACCGGCTCCCGCTGGAGGACTACCTCAGGTCGGTGGTGGGGGGCGAGATGCCCGCCGGATGGCACCTGGAGGCCCTGCGCGCCCAGGCCATCGCCGCCCGCAGCTACGCCCTGGCCAAGATGGAGAGGGCCAAGGAGCAGGGCTGGCCCTGGGACGTGGTGAGTACCGTGCAGGACCAGGTCTACCTGGGCACCGAGACGGAGGACCCGCGGGTGGACCGGGCGGTGAGCTCCACCCGGGGGGTGGTGGCCCTCTATGAGGGGCGGGTGATCACCGCCTACTACTCGTCGGACGCTGGTAGGATGACCAACCGGGGACCGGCGCCCTATCTCAGGCCGGTCTATGCCTACAACCCGGAGAGCCCCTACAGCCGCTGGAGCCTCGCCCTCTCCCAGGAGGAGCTGGCCCGGCTGGTGGGGCAGAAGGCGGGGCAGAACCTCTCCCCGCCCCTGCGCCTCTCCCTCACCTACGGCGAGGGGGGCAGGGTGAGCCGGGTGGAGGTGCGCGACCGGCGGGGGAGGCGGGTGGAAATGAGCGGGGCGGAGTTCAGGAAGCTTCTGGGCTACAACCGGCTGCGCTCCACCAGCTTCCGCCTGGTGGGGGCAAAGCGCGAGGTGAGGCTTACCGCCCGGCGGGGGTTTGACCGGGTGGCGGTGCTCTCGGCGGAGGGGTCCGGCGAGGCGGTGCTGGCCGACCTCACCGCCGACGGCGGCCGACTGGGCGAGCCCACCGGGGGAGGGGTCGCCGAGCGGACGGTGTGGCTCGTCTCCCGCAGTGAGGCCGGTTCTCCCTCTGCGAATGGAGAGATCCTCCTAGTGGGCTCAGGCTACGGCCACGGCTGGGGGCTATCCCAGTGGGGGGCCAAGCGGCTGGCCGAGGAGGGCATGCGGGGGGAGGAGATCATCACCTACTTCTTCAGCGGAGTGAGCCTGGCCTCCGACTGGGGAAGGTCGGTCTACCGACCGCCGGTGGAGGCGCTGACCGGCCTGGACGACAACCCCAGCTGGGTGGTCTTCTAGGAAGACTCAGAAAGCCTCTTCTCCAGCACGTCCACGATGCGCAGGGCGGCGTAACCGTCGCCGTAGGGCCTTCCCCGGGGTGAGAAGGCACCCCTCTTTACCCGCTCAAGCATCCCATGGATGGCGGTGGTGAGGCGGTCGGGGGAGGTGGTCCCCAGCACGGCGTAGCCCGCTTCTACCGCCTCGGGGCGCTCGGTCACGTCGCGCACCACCACGACGGGTTTGGTAAGGCCGGTGGCCGCCTCCTGGATGCCCCCGCTGTCGGTGATGATCAGAGTGGCGGCAGCCAGGGCATGGGTGAAGGAGAAGAAGCTCAGGGGCGGGCTGAGGATCACCTGGGGGTGGCCGGCCAGGGCCGCTTCGGCCGCCCGCCTCACCTGGGGGTTGGGGTGGACCGGGTAGAGCAGCAGGGCGTCCTCCAGCCCATCAAGCAGGCGGAAAAGGGCGGAGAGGATTTCGGGGAGCTTGCTCCAATTCTCCCGCCGGTGGAGGGTGAGGATCAGGCGGGTGCCGGGGTGGGCTAGGAAGCGGGAAAGCTCTTCGCTTTCCCCCGGCTCGCGCATAAGTGCCAGGCGCTGGGCGTCAAGCTCGGTGTTTCCCGCCACAAAGATGGAGTCTTCGGCGATGCCTTCGGCAAGCAGGTTCTCCTTCGCCCGGGGGGTGGGGGCGAAGTGGAGCTGGGAGAGCTGGTCGGTGAGCCGGCGCATCTGCTCCTCGGGGAAGGGCAGATAGGGGTTGCCGGTCCTGAGGCCCGCCTCCACGTGGGCCACCGGCAGCTTCTCAAAGTAGGCGGCGAGAGCACCGGCCAGGGTGGTAACCGTATCCCCCTGGACCACCACCCAGGCGGGGGAGATCTCCCTTAGGGCATCACATAGGGCAGGGAGGGCCTGGCTCAGCACCTCGGCGGGGGACTGGCCGGGTCGCATCAGGTCCAGGTCTATGTCGGGGACAATGCCAAAGCCTTGGAGGACGTCGTCCATCAGCTCCCGGTGCTGGGCGGTGGCCACCACCGCGGTGGGAAGGCTGCGCCGCCTTAGCTCCAGCACCAGCGGGGCGAGCTTGATCGCCTCCGGGCGGGTGCCGATGATGAGGGCGACGGGGCGGGCGGCGGGGTTCACTTCTCCTGCCACCTCCGCCAGTCCAGGATCTTCTCGGCGAGGAAGTTGTCGGCGAAGCTCTGTCGGAGCATCGCCTCCACCACCTCGGCCGGCACCATCCCCACCAGCTCGCCGTGGGTTACCCGGGTGCCGAACTGCTCGGCCAGCTCCTCCACCAGGCGGCGGACCATGAGGGGGGTGGTGCGCTCCGGCTCGGTCAGGTTCATGGAGACCTGCACCGCCCCGGCGGTGGGCAGGGCGAAGCCCAACGCCTTCACCCCCGGCGGGCCGCCGTCACGGCTGCGGATGCGGGCGGCGATCTCGCGGGCCACCGCCAGGTCGGAGGTGGCCAGGTAGAGGTTGTAGGCCACCAGGTAGCCGCGCACCCCCACACAGGTGGCGCCGGAGGTGGGGTGGGGGGTCGGGGGACCGAAGTCGGGCTGCCAGGCGGGGTCCCGCATCTTTTCCCTCAGCCCCTCAAAGCCTCCCCGGCGGATGGCGGCAAGCTCCCGTCGCCCTTCGCTCTGGGCCAGGTCGGCGTAGAGGTAGACGGGTAGGGAGAGCTCCTCGGCCAGCCGGCGGGCAAGCTCCAGGGCGGGCTGGACAAGCTCCCTTCGGGTTATCCCCCTCACCGGTATCAGGGGGACCACGTCCAGGGCGCCGATGCGGGGGTGGACCCCCTGGTGCTGGTTTAGGTCAATCTCCTCCACGCAGGCCCGGGCCAGCTCCATCATCGCCTCCACCACCGGACCCGGCGGGCCCCACAGGGTGAGCACCGAGCGGTGGTGGTCGGGGTCGCTGTGGAGGTCAAGCACCTCAATCCCCGGGGTCTCTTCTACTCGGCGGACGATGCGGGTGATGCGGGCGGTGTCGCGCCCCTCGCTGAAGTTGGGGACCGCCTCAATGAGCGGCGGTCTCATCCCGCTCCCCAAGCTGGCCCTGCAGGCGCGGCGCCTCAATCAAAAGGAAGGTAATCAGGGCCACCAGCACCAGGAAGGCGCCCGAGCCCAGGGCTCCCCAGTAGATGAAGGCCAGGCTGTCGGTGAGGGGGTAGAGGCCGCGAAAGCCGGCGTAGGCGATGAGGGCGAAGCCCCAGATGGCCATGGTGCGCTGGGCCTTGTAGCCGAAGCGGAGCTGGTAGATGATGAGTACCACCGTCAGGGCGATGCCGCCCACCAGAAGGATGAATG
>JALSIF010000045.1 GCA_026981635.1 bacterium
ATCTGGGGCAGGGCGGTGACGGTGCGGGGGTTTATGGCGTGAAGCAGGATGACTGAGCCATTCTCCACCCGCCCCATCACTCGCCGCACGATCTCCTCCGGCTCCACCTCCTGCTGCCAGTCCTGGGGGTCAACCGTCCACAGGACGGTGCGCATGCCCAGGGCGTGGGCCAGGTCAATCAGGCGGCGGTCGTAGGCTCCGAAGGGAGGGCGGAACCATTGCACCTTGATCCCCATCCCGGCAAGGAGGTGGTTGGTCTCCTCCAACTCCTTCCTGCGCTCGTCGTAGGAAAGCTTGTTGAGAGCCACGTGTTGAGTGGAGTGGCTTCCTATCACATGCCCATCTTGAACAATTCGTCTGATTAACTCCTGATTGTTAGTGGCCCTCTCTCCCAGGACAAAGAAAGTCGCCCTAACTCCTTTTTGTTTCAGGATGTCCAGTATCCGAGGTGTGTGGACACTATCTGGACCGTCGTCAAAGGTAAGGGCGACGAACTTGGCCTGGGGAGTGGAAAGGTCTAGCTTGATCAGGTCATAGTCGCCAGGAAGCAGCCAAAAGCGGGTGATTCCGCCAAGGACAGGCACCGCCAGCCCCAGCAGGGCCAGGGCAAGCGCCAGCAGTACCAGCCATCTGCCCGAGCGCCACTTCATGACCGCCTAAGTATAGGTCAGCGTCTAGCGTGGCGGGCAGGAGCCGGACCGAACAACGGTGGGGAGGGCCTATGGGTTATTATTTTTCGGTAGAGCCTGATGGAGTATGTCAACGTCGATCTGCTCCGCGCCAACCTGGAGGAGCTGGTGGTCCGCGCCCAGGCCAAGACCAGGCACTTCCTGCGCGGCCACAGCCACCTGGCCACCCAGCGGCTGCTTCGCTCCATCATTCTTGCCGCCCTGCGCTCCCTGCGGGAGCTTGACATCGGCTATCTGTTTGACCGGCTGGTCAGGGCGGCGGAGGACAACGTCTCCCACCACATAGAGTTTCAGGAGGTAAGCGAGATTGGGGCGGTGGTGCTGGCCACCATCGCCGAGTTTCTGGAGGAGAAGCAGGAGCAGGCCACCCTCCAGTCCCTGCGGCCGGTGATAAACGCCCTCAACAACGAACGCACCCGCTATGAGCTGCAGGTCAGATTCAACCGCATCACCCAGAAGATCCTCAGCCGGCAGGTGAGGGAGCTTACCCTGCTTGCCCGCATCAACCAGCTCACCATTGAGGACTTCCTGGAGGACCACCAGAGTGAGTGGGACCACCTGCTGGAGAATCTGCTGGAGATCCTGGGGGCCAGCGACGGGGTGATCTTCCTGCGCTCCCCCTTCTATACCGTCCTCACCATGGAGTTTTCCAACCTCTCCCGCAACCCCCAGCTTCTCCCCCAGGCGATGGGGGTGATGGAGAAGCTCAGCGGGAGGGCGGTAGAGGATCAGCTGGTTAAGGTGATTCGCCGACTCCACACCGAGGAACCGGTCTTCAATCCCAGTCTCACCAAGGAGCGGGTGCTTAGCCTCATTGAGCAGTACCACCCCGGCAGCGAAGATCTCAACGTGGGCCGCCCCCTCACCAACCTGGACCTGGAGCGGCCCAATCCTCTGCTGGCATTCTGCGAGGTGTCAAGCTACATCAACATCCTCATTGCCGGAGAGCACGTTGACGGGCTGATCCTGGTGGTCAAGGACCGGCCACCGCTGCTTACCGACGAGGACTATGCCTTTGTGGAGACCCTGAAGAACAACCTCAAGCGGCTGGCGGAGAATGTGGTCTTCTACCACCAGCTCAAGTACCTCACCATCACCGACCCCCTGACCGAGGTCTACAACCGGCGCCACTTTGACGAGGTGCTCAGGGCCGAGGTGAACCGCGCCCTGCGCTACGACAGCCCGCTGAGCCTGGCCATGATTGACATTGACCACTTCAAGCAGTTCAACGACACCTATGGCCACCTGGTGGGGGACCAGGTGCTGAGACACGTGGCCAAGCTTCTGCGGGGGAATCTTCGCGCCTCGGAGGTTATCGCCCGCTACGGGGGAGAGGAGTTTGCCATCCTCATGCCGGAGACCGCCCTGGACAGTGCCATGGTGGTGGGAGAGAAGATCCGCCGGGTGGTGGAGGAAACCCCGGTGATGGTGGAGGGGAAACCGCTGGGGGTGACCATTTCGGTGGGCATCTCCAGTCTGCCCGAGGTGGCGGAGGATGCCCAGGAGCTGGTGGACACCGCCGATCAGGCTCTCTATACCGCCAAGGAGCAAGGGAGAAACCGGGTGGTGAGCTTTCCGGAGGTGAGGGTGGAGGAGGAGGCCCATGGCTAGGAACAACCAGGAGGGGGCCTATCAGCAGTACTTTGTGGCCTACTTCTCGGGGCTCAACCCCTATCAGCTCTTCTCTGAGTTCATCACCGCCCTTAGCGCCACCATCAACTTCATTGAGCGAAAAAGGCGCGATCATGCAAGGCATGTGGCTGCCCTCTCCTACCACCTCGGCCTCTACACCCGCCGCCTGGACCCCCAGGAGCTGAGGGAGGTCTTCTTTGCCGGCCTGCTCCACGACATCGGAGAGATTGGCATCTTTGACTACATCCTGGACAAGAAGGGCAAACTCTCCGAGGAGGAGCGCCGCCTGCTGGCCCAGCACTGTCGGGTGGGAGCGCGCATCGTCCAGCAGCTGCCCACCCTCAAGGATGCGGCCCGCTTTGTCCTTCACCACCACGAGCGGTGGGACGGGCTGGGCTACCCCGACCGACTAATCCACGACGCCACCCCGCTTGGGGCCCAGATCATCGCCCTGTGCGACGCCTTTGATGTGGTGCTTAACCTCCGTTTCAGGGAGGAGGAGCCCGACCAAGCGCTGGCCCTTACCCTGGAGGAGCTTCGCCGCTTCGCCGGCCTGCAGTTCAACCCCTGGCTGGTTGAGCTGATGGAGAGGATGATCGCCGAGCAGGGGCTTGAGCGGCTGATCCAGATCCAGGAGGAGGATCAGCTCATCATTGAGATCCTCACCATTGAGCACCCCGAGTTTGGCTACTTCATGGAGCACTACCTGGAGATCCTGCTTGACTTCTTCAACATCGTGCTGGAGGCCAAGCACCGGGGGACCGCCGCCCACTGCCGGCGGGTGGCGGAGCTTTGCCGGGTGATGGGGGAGCACCTTGGCCTTCCCACCATCTCCATAGAGACGCTGATGATTGCCGGTCGGCTCCACGACATCGGCAAGATCGCCCTGCCCCACCGCCTGCTGGAGCCGGCGGCGCTGATGAGCACGGAGGAGATGGAGCAGTTTCGCCACCACCGTGAGTACACCATGCAGATCCTGCGCCACATCAGCGGCTTTGGCCCGGTGGTGAGACTGATTGAGGTCGACCCAGATGGGCGGGAGGGACTGGCCGTCTCCACCGATGGCAAACCCAACCTGGCCGGGATTCTGCGGGCGGCCAACCTGTGGGACGAGATCGTAAGCTACCCCCACCTCAATCGGCTGAGCCGCATCCTGGAAACCACCGTGCCTATCCCCGAGCGGCTCACCGAGCTTGAGGCGAGGGTGATTGACCGGGTGCTGGCCTGACCATGGAGTTCATCACCCACAGCCGGACGGTCAGTTATCCCAGCCTGATTGAGGAGTTTGTCAGTCGGTTCAACCACGAGCGGATGATCTTTCCCCTCGCCCACGACGGAGTGGTGGAGGGGCACTTCCGCCTGGCCGAGGTGACCTGCTACGCGGCAAGCCAGCTGAGGAGCGGAGCCCTGGTGCTTACCTCCCTGCTGGAAGGAGGCACTGCCCCCTGGCAGGAGGGGAATGTGGAGACATTGATCTCCCTTATGCTGCAAGGCTTTCGTGCCCGCAGCGAACTTCCCCGACCTGCCCAGCTCGCCGAGCCCTGGCACCGCACCTTCGCCTCCCTGGCCGGGATCATCTCCGAGTTTGGGGACCTGATGGTTAAAGCTCACTACTTCACCGCCCTCACTCTGCTCATCGCCTATGCCTGGGGGCGGCCGGAGCTGGACCAGCCCAGCCGGGAGGAGCTCAGCTGGATCGTGGAGAACATCGTCGCCGCCCACCGCCGCCTCTGCCACCCCATGCGTCCCATCTCCTTTTCCGCCCTGGCCCGTCCGGAGCAGTTCGTGGCCCGCTTTGACGCCCAAGTCATGGCTATCAACCTGCCTCCCAGATCGGGCTGGGTGGCAAGTGACCCCTACCTCGCCTATATTGAGTCGTTAGCCCAGCTGAAGCCACCTGACGAGCTAGCCCAACCCCTGGATGGGAAGCTGCTGGGATGGCCCCTCGGTGTCGAGGACTACCTGGAGCAGGTGATGTTGGTGCTTGAGCAGGCGGTCCACATCCCGGTCTGGGTGCTGATGGGCAGCGAGCGGGGGATGCTGGAGAAGCTTCGCCGCCAGGCCGAGCGGCTGGGACGCACCGCCAGCCTCTACCACGTCGACAACCATCCCCCCATGCTGATGGTGCCCGAGCGGGCGGTGCTGGTGGTGAGCTAGGGGAAACGGGCAAACCTATAATGCCAGCCAACCCCTATAGGTTATAAGGAGGCTAACCCATGCCGGAGGCGGTGATTGTGGACGGCGTCAGGACGCCGGTGGGCAGGTGGGGAGGGGCGCTGGCCGAAGTGCGCCCCGACGACATGGCGGCGCTGGTCATCCGCAAGGTGGTGGAGCGCACCGGGGTTGAGCCCAGCCACATTGAGGATGTGCTGATGGGCAACGCCAACGGGGCGGGGGAGGAGAACCGCAACGTGGCCCGCATGGCACTGCTTCTGGCCGATCTGCCCATTGGGGTGGCGGGACAGACCATCAACCGCCTCTGCGCCAGCGGCATGCAGGCAATAGTATCTGCCGCCCAGGCCATCGCAGTGGGCCAGGGGGAGGTGTTTATAGCCGGCGGAGTGGAGTCCATGACCCGGGCACCTTTCGTGGTGGCCAAGAACTCCCGCCCCTGGGGGAGAAACGCGGAGATGTATGACACCACCATCGGCTGGCGATTCGTAAACCCCAAGCTGGCAAAAAAGTTCTATCCCTACTCCATGGGTGAGACGGCGGAGAACGTGGCCGAGCGCTACCAGCTCCCCCGCGAGGAGCAGGACCGCTATGCCCTGATGAGCCAGCAGCGCTGGAAGGCGGCCCAGGAGAAGGGGATCTTTGGGGAGGAGATCGTGCCGGTGGAGGTCCCCCAGCGCAAGGGTGATCCGGTAGTGGTGGAGGTGGACGAGCACCCCCGGCCAGACACCACCCTGGAAAAACTGGCCAAGCTA
>JALSIF010000046.1 GCA_026981635.1 bacterium
TCCCTTTGGTCAATCAGAAGCTGGCCGCAGAATCTCCCTTCCCCCTGCCGGTGGAGCTGCTCAGCCCGGACGAGGTTATCCCCTTGGACGAGCTCAGTTCCACCAAGGCTTCCCGCTTCGCTAGGGAGACCAGACGCAAGCAGGAGGAGCTGGGGGGAGTAAATGAGCTGGCCCACCTGGAGCATGCCGAAGTGGTGGAGGAGCTTTCCCCCAAGCTCAGGCACCTGAAAGAGGCGGAGGATGCCCTGGGAAACCTTTCCCAGGCGGTGGCCCGCCTCAGGGAGGGAGCCAGCCGCCGCCACCGCCAGGCGCTGGAGGAGATCAGCCAGCGCTTCGGCGAGCTCATCCGCCAGGTTTTCACCGACCGGACCTCAGCCCGGGTGAACCTGCTAGAGCCGGCCTCTCCCCTGGAATCGCCGGTTGAGGTGGAGATTACCCTGCCCGGCAAGGAGCGCTCCACCCTGCGCCAGCTCTCCGGTGGTGAGCGGAGCCTCGCCTTCATCGCCCTCTTTCTGGCCATCAACCTGGTTCACCCGCTGGGCTTCGTGGTGATGGACGAGGCCGACAGCGCCCTGGACGAGGTGAATGTGGTGCGCTTTGCTTCCCTGGTTAGAAACCTCACCGACCGCCTGCAGGTAATCCTCATCACCCACAACAAGGCCACCATGGAGTTTGCCGACCTCCTGGTGGGAGTGACCGCCGCCAGCGACGGGGCCAGCATGGTGGTGCCGGTAAGCCTGGAGGAGGCCCGCCGCCTGGTGGAGCAGGCGGAGGCCGGCTGAGAGAGCTTTCCTGGGGGTAGAATCAATCCGTGGGCCTGAGCATCCCCGAGAGCGCCTACTCGGTCCTCAGCCGCGCCCTGGTTGAGACCCGCCGGCACATTGACCAGACCGCCCTCCGGGTGGTGGAGAAGAGTGCCCGCGGCGAGCTGGATAGCCTGGTGGTGGACCAGCTGGAGCTTTCCCGCCAGGTCCTCTCCCTGCGCGCCCTGGTGCGGACGGCAAAGCTCCTTCAGCTTGCTGACAGGGAGATCCTGGACCTGCCCCTCAGGGCCCGCTATGAGATCCGCCGCTTCCCCTCAGAGGGCCGGCGCGGCCTGATTGACCTCTACGCCTGACTCCTTCTCCCCGGTGGAGAAGGGGAGGGGCGGGGTGTACCACCCTCCATAGGCCCCCATGTCGCTCCTTGAGCCGTCGGGGTCAAAGATGTTTGGGTCCCCCGCG
This sequence comes from bacterium, assembly GCA_026981635.1. Classification (GTDB taxonomy): domain Bacteria; phylum 4484-113; class 4484-113; order JALSIF01; family JALSIF01; genus JALSIF01. The sequence continues at coordinate 1,224 of JALSIF010000046.1, forward strand.
TCAATCAGGGGAGAATCTGGCCGGAGGTGAAAGTCAAACTCCGAGACGAAGCGGGGGTCAACCGATAGGTTTCCCCCCTTCCCCGTCTGGTCCTCAATGCCCAGGTATTCCCCCTCCCGGTTGCCATAGACATCGTTGTAGGCGAGGAATACCTGCTTGCTGTTGATCCACACCCCCACCCGGGGAGCCACCCACTGGTAGCGGCTGCCGTTGAAGGCCACGATGTTGTTTACCATGTTCAGGGTTGAGGTGGGGTGCCAGGCGGCCACCCCCACATTGCCGTGGTAGGCGATGACGTTGTTGTAGAGGTCCAGTCGGCCTCGGTCGGCGGCGATGGCCCCCCAGCCTAGGGTGTGGTGGATGCGATTGCGGCTGGCAAAGATGTAGGAGCTGCCAAAGGCCCCCAGCCCCTTCCAGTAGCCGCTCACCTCGTTGTCAATCACCACCGCCCGGCTGTCCCAGGTGGTGGCGATGCCCACTCCCCGCCCCCTCAGCACCCGGTTGCGGTAGGCGAGGAGGAACCCTCCCCGGTAGAGGGTGATGCCGTCCCAGCCGTTGCGGGTGATCAGGTTGTCGTGGGCGACGATAAAGGCCCCCTCGCGGCCAAAGATGCCCCCCACCCCCACCACCACCCCCTGGGTGTCCCCTTCGTTGTCGCGGATCACCACCTGGTCAATCTCCACCAGGCTCCGCCTCACCACCACCGCCGCATCGGCTGCCCGCCCGTCGGGGTCCCGCTTGCCGCCGGTAATGGTCAGGTTGGTGATCCTCACCCGGGGAGCATCCTCAATGTAGACCCCATATCCTGCCCCCGTCTCTAGCACCGTCAGCTCCCGGCCCGAGCCTTTCAGGGTTAGGCTCTTTCCCCGGATGACAAAGCCGGTGGTGGCCTCGGCCCCCTCGCCGGGGTCTAGGCAGTTGGCGCACACCGGATCGTGAAAGCTTTCCACCTCTGCCCGGTAGGTGCCGGGAAGGAGCTGGATCACCGCCCCGTCGGGTGCCCGCTCAATGGCCACCTCCAGGCTCCGGAAGGGATCGCCCTTGGTACCCGTCCCCACCTTTCCGTCCCCAAGGTCGTCCACATAGACCACCGGTGGACCCTGCTCCGGGAAGGCTTCCCCCCTGGGGTAGGCCGAAGACAGGGCTGAAAGCCCCACTGCCAGCACTAAGGTCCCATAAACAGCGGAGATTCTCATGCGCCCTCCTCCCGCAGAAATCATCGGGGGAATTTTGCCAAAAAGCCTTGACAAGCTTCGCAGAGTACTCTAAGATTTAGAGTACTCTATCCCAAGGAGGTTGTCATGGTTCAGGAGAGTTCAGGAATCGGCGACCTCACCTACGTGAGGCAGGTGGTGGAGCGGGCTGGCGACCGCTCCGTCACTCCCCCCGCCTGCATGTACATGTGGGCGGTGATTGTGCTGGCGGGCTTTGCCCTGTTTGACCTTGCGCCCCGCTACGGACTTCTCTACTGGCTGGCCATGCCGGTGGTGGGGGCGGTGGCCTCCGTCTTCATCGGCAGAAGCTACCGCCGGGCGCTGGGGATAAGGGACCGCCGACTGGGACTGAGGATCGGCTCCCACTGGTTCACCTTCCTTTTGGGCTACCTGATGCTCTTGGTGCTACCCCTTACCGGCCAGATCACCTGGCCCATCTTCGGGGTGCTGATGATGCTGCTTACCTCCCTCTTCTTCCTTACCGCCTCCTTCCACCTTGACCGCCGCTACTTGCCCCTGGGCATCGTTACTGCCCTCATCTACCTGGCCCTGCTTTTCCTGCCCATCTTCAGCTGGACTCTGATTGGGGCGGTCTTTGCCGCCGGCTTCGTCATGGCAGGCTGGCTGGCCGGCGCCAGCCGCACTTCTGCTCACACTGGGGGGGAGTAGTAGGGTTGCCAGTCAAACCCCATCCAAGGAGGAACTGAAATGGAACAGAGGACGACAGGTATAAGTGACCTCTCCTACGTGAGGGAGGTGGTTGAGCAGGTGGAGGATCGTCCCATCACCCCGCCCATCATCTTTTACCTGTGGGCGCTCATTGTCCTTGGCGGCTACCTGGTGGACCACTTCCAGCATTCTCTCGTTTTCAGCTACTGGACGGTGGTCCCCCTGCTGGGGGCCATCCTCAGTGCCTACCTGGGCAACCGCTACTGGCGGAATCTGGGCATCCAGGCCCGCCGGCTGGGTCGCCGCTACGGCCTCCACTGGCTGATCTTCTTTGCCGGCTTTGGGCTGCTTCTTCCCGCCGTCAAGGCCGGGCAGATGGACTGGCATGCCTTTGGCGTGATGGTGATGCTGCTTGTGGCCCTCTTCTACCTGCTTGCCGCCCTCCACTTGGACGGCCGCTTCCTGCTGGTCGGCCTGGTGCTGGTGGGAGCCTACCTGACCATGCTCTACTTTCCGGCCGTAAGTGGTGTGGTGCTCATCGGTGCAGTGGTGGGAGCCCTGGTGCTGACCGGGCTGATCATCCAGTTCTCCGGCTCCTATGCCAGGTCCCTGGCTGGGAGGAGGGAGTGATGGCGGTGCGGGAGGAAGGCTCTCCCCAGAAGATCAACTCCGGTCTGGACCGGCTGCTGGAGCACCGCACCCGCCTGGCTGCCCTGGTGCTGCTTACCCACTTTGACGAGCTGAGTTTCGTGCGCCTGCGCGACGACCTGGGGGAGACCGACGGCAACCTGGGCGCCCACCTGCGGAAGCTGGAGGAGGCCGGCTACATTGATGTGCGCAAGGAGTTTCAGGGGCGAAAGCCCATCACCTGGTACTCCATAACCAACCGGGGCCGCGAGGCCCTGCGCAAGCACCTTGCCACCCTGGAGCGACTCATCCAGGAGGCCAAGGTCTAGCCTCTTTCCAATGAAAAGCGGGGGAGGGCTGGTTCAGCTCTCCCCCGCCTGCTTTTCGGGGCGAGGGAAGCCGTAAAGCTCCAGGGTCCCCATCTCCTCACCCAGTTGCTTCAGGTAGTGGAAGAGCTGGTGGCGGTGGCTTGACATGTGCTCAAAGCCAAACAGCAGCAGTTCTCCGATGCGCTGGCGGCCAAAGATGGGATGGTCCACCTGCCGGTCAAACTTCTCCTCGGGAATCTCCTCAAGCACCCTGAGGTTTTCCTCCGCCACCTGGCGAAGCTTCTTTATCGCCTCCCCCGGGGTCATCCATCCCTCCTCTGCCCGGGGCATCCGCCTCACCTCTTCCTCACTGGGGGGAGGTGTCTTGACGAAGCGGGTGGGGAAGTTCATGCTCTCCACCAGGTGGTTTAGTAGCTGGCCCAGCTTCATAGTGGTGGGGCAGGGGGTCCAGTCAAGCTTTTCCTCGGGCACCCTTTTGAAGAGTTCCTCCAGGCCGAAGGTGTAGCGGCGGTAGAGCCTGGTTAGATAGTCCTTGATCTGCATCCCGTCCTCCTTGCCCTAGCGGGCACTCATATTTTCCAGGATGACTGCCATCCCCTGGCCCACCCCGATGCACATGGTGGCCAGCCCAAAGCGGACTCCCCGCCGCTTCATCTCCTTGGCCAGGTGCAGGGTGATGCGGGCGCCGCTCATTCCCAGGGGGTGGCCGATGGCGATGGCTCCCCCGTTCACGTTGATATCCTCCAGCCGCTCCATCAGATCAAGCTCCCGCAGGCAGGCCAGCACCTGGGCGGCGAAGGCCTCGTTTAGCTCAATCAGCCCGATGTCGTCAAGGCTAAGCCCGGCCCTGGCGAGGGCCTTTTTGGTGGCGGGCACCGGTCCCAGCCCCATGCAGGCGGGGTCAACCCCCGCCACCGCCGCGGTCACTATCCGGGCCAGGGGCTCAAGCCCGTGCTTCTCGGCATAGTCCAGCGAGGTGACTAGGCAGGCGGCCGCTCCGTCGTTTATCCCCGAGGAGTTTCCCGCCGTCACCGTCCCTCCCTCGCGGAAGGCGGGCCTTAGCTTGGCCAGTTTTTCCAGGGTGGTGTCCGGGCGGGGGTGCTCGTCCACCTCCACCACTACCGGATCACCCTTGCGCTGGGGG
>JALSIF010000047.1 GCA_026981635.1 bacterium
CAACGGAGAGGACATTGAGGTGGACGGGACCGGCCGGCTGGCTACTAGGGAACTGGGTGATGATGACCTGTTGGAGTGCTACGGACGGTCCACCCTGGAGTTGGTGAGGGAGGCCTTTAGCTTTGCCGAACAGATTCTTCCCGCGGTGGTGGCGGATCTCAGGGAGGCCTCCCTGGACCTGCGCGGCAGGGACCAGGCCAGAGGACTTGACCTGTTGATGGACAGCTTTGATGCCCTGGAGTGGTTCTTCACCGTCTGCGCCCGCACCGCCGAGGTCTACTCCCGACGGGAGCCGGAGAGGCTGATGAAGTCCGCCCCGGGAGGGGAGCTGTTTGGGGTCTTCTCCAACCTGGACCGCCCCCTGGAGGTGCTGGCAGGGATAGAGAAGGCCCAGCGGGAGGGCGACCTGGTCCTGGCCGCCGACCTCATTGAGTACGAGCTGGTTCCGCTGTTGGAGAGGTTCAGTGGGGAGGTTCCGCTAGTGAGAGAGCGTTTCAGGGAGGAGACTGCCCGGGCCTGAGGGATAAGGTGAGATACCTAGAGAGCAACCTCAAAGCAATCGCTGACCGCTTCCCCGAGATTGCAGCTCAGCTTGAGGAGGCGGTGGGCATCAACCGTCCCCTGCTGGAAGAGGGGCGAATGGGGTGTTTCCAGCTGGCCCAAGCCCGCAGCGGCGATCCCACCGTGCGCTACCTGGATGGGACGGGAGGCAAGTTTGTCCACTCCAGCTATGATCCCAGGCGGGAGGCGGCGGCCCTGGTTGAGGGCCAGCTGAGCGAGGAGCGGGAGAGGGACTTTGTGATTGCCTCCGGGCTGGGGATGGGCTACGCCCTGGAGGAGGCGGCCCGGCGGCTTGGGGAGAGGACAAACCTCTTCTTCTATGAGCCCCACACTGACCTTTTCCTGCTTGCCCTTGCCTGGCGCGACCTCACCTGGCTTTTTGGCCACCCCAACCTGGACTTCACCGTAGGGGAGGACTTTACTCCCTTGCTCAGGAATCTTGCCGCCCGGGTCAATCTGGCCACCGTCAAGGGGTTTGTCTATCTGGAGCACCCCATCCTCTCCACTCTGCCCAAGGGCAAGCTCATCAGTGGTTTTGGCGAGCAGGTCAGGGTGCTCTTCTTCCAGCTGGCAGGAAACCTCCAGACCATGATGTACATGGGGCCGAGCTACCTCTACCACTCCCTGGTCAGCTTTGAGGAGGTGATCCGCCGCCCGCCGGTCAAGGTGCTGTTTGACCAGTTTGGGGACCTTCCCGGCATCATCGTCTCGGCAGGCCCCAGCCTGGAAAAGAATGTTGACCTCATAAGGGAGCTCGCCCTGGACCGCCGGGCGGTGATCGTTGCGGTTGACACCGCCCTAAAGCCCCTCCTAGCCAGGGGGATTGAGCCCCACATCGTCTGCACCGGTGACCCCCAGGAGGCCAACTACAAGCACCTTAAGGGGGCCAAGGTCAGGCGCTCCTGCCTGGTGGCCGAGCCCCAGGCCCCACCCAAGTCGGTGGCCGAGTGGACCGGTCCGGAGATCTTCTTCTGTTCCTTTGACGACCAGTTCATGAGGTGGCTCAATCCCCTGATTGGCCACCGGGGTCTGCTCAGGACCTGGGGCAGTGTGGCCACCATGGCCTACGACCTGGTCCTCCAGATGGGCTGCGACCCGATCATCTTCATCGGCCAGGACCTCTCCTACCCGGGAGGGAAGACCTATGTGAGCGGCACCTACTTTGAGGAGGAGGATGCCTACCCCACCGAGGTGGAGGGGCTGAGGGAGCGCAATGTCCAACTCTACGAGGTGGAGGACATCTACGGCAACAAGGTGCTCACCAACCGGCAGATGCTGGCCTACCTGGAATACTTCCGCGCCCGCTTTGAGGAGGACCACGGCCGCACCCTGATCAACGCCACCGAGGGGGGGGCGCTGACCCACCCCAGGCTCAAGATCATGAGCCTGCGGGAGGCGGTGGAAAGCTACATGCAGGGGGAAAGCGACATAGACCGCCGCATCCTGAGCCTGGCCAGCAGTTACCAGCCGCCCAGCTACCGCCCCCTGCGCTTTGAGCTGGACCAGGTGCTGGCCGAGATGCGCGAGGGGCTGGACGAGTGCCAGCGGATGGTGGTGGAGTGTGCCAGGGTGAGGGCCATCTGCGACCGGGGCGGATCGGCCGACCAGGTGGTCCCCTACTACAACCGCATCGTGCGCACCTACCACAGCTTCGTTGGCAAGAAGAAGCTCATTCGCTTCCTGAAGCTGGCTAACCACGCAGCTCTCCATACCTTTGAGCGCGGCATCTACCGGCTGGAGCAGCGAGAGAAGCTGGACCTGGAATTCGTGGCCGAGGCGGCCGAGCTCTACCACACCCTGTTTGTGACCAGCAGAGACGCCCTGGAGCGGATGATCCCCCTGTTTGAGGACGCGCGGGACGTGGTTGAGGAGATCATTGCGGGTCGCCGTGGGACGGGGGCAGCTCTCCACCGGGAGGGGCTCAAGCTGGTTGAACCAGGAGGGATAGCCAGTGGCGGCTAGAGGTCAGCGGGAAGGAAGGGAAGGTTCCTCTGGACGCATCCCTCCCGGCAGCCCCTTCCGCAAGGTGGAGGACATCCCCCTTGATCAGTTTAAGGTTCCCGGGGTGGCCAAGGCGATGCTGGCTGCTGCCGTGCTAGTGGCTCTGCTCGCCATCGGACTGGGTTATCTCTCCACCCTGCCTCCCGCCCCTCCCCGTCAGGAGCGCCAGGCCCGCCGGGCGGGACGCGGTGATGGGTGGGTTATGGAGAGGGTGAGCCGAAGCCTCTACCACCTTGAGGCGGTGGCTCCACCGGTGATAGCCCAGCCGGCGGCAGAGGGGCTGGCTGAGGTTTCCCTTTCCCGGATGGATCCCCGCCGGGCGGCACAGCTGCTGGAGCTTTTGGCGCCGGAGACGGCAGCGGCCTTTCTTGCCCTCACTCCTGGCTGGAGGGTGGGAAGGATCATTGAAGAAATGAGCCCGCCCAAGGCCTCGCAGGTGCTTTTGCTTATGAGGTCCATGGACGGTCTGCCCATCGAAGAGGTGAGGATGATTGGGGAGGTGGCCATCCCGGTCCCCGGTCAGCCAGCGGCGAGCGTCCAGGGGGGAGGCACCCCAGCGGTTCCCCCATCCCCCGGACCGGCGGCGGGGCAGGGTCAGCCCGCCCCGGGAAGCGGTACTCAATCTGGGCCCTAGAGGGCCGATAAACTGACTTGGAGCCGCAGGGCTCCACACGAAAGGAGGTGGTATGGTGGCACTGCTGGAGCAGCTAGCACTGCTCAGTCTGCTCACCGGAAAGGTGGGTAGCAAGGATGCAGATTCCACTGCCACCTCCTCATTCTCCTCCCCCAAGGGAAGGGTAGGAGAGTTTCAGCAGGTGCTCTCTAGTTTGCTGGCTGAGCTGGTGGCCCTGACCGAGCAGGGGGATCCCAAACAGGGGGAACTCAATGGGGAAACCTCGGCTAGAGAGGGAGATGCCCTTCTTGCGCGGGGGGAAGGGCTGACCATCGGTCAGCCCCCACTTCCCGCCGAAGGGAAGGACCCCTCAATGGAGAGGGCTAAGGAGATAGGGCCCATCCTTGATGGTGAGTTAGATGTTGGGGGCGAGGGGGCTAGCAGGAGCCCTGTCTCTCAGAAAGGAAGGGAGGTGCTTGCCCAGGTAGTGGGGACGTCCAGTCTGGGAGGACTGACCCTGGCAGGCTCGATCCAGTCGGCAGCAGGACCATCCTTCCCCTCCGCAGGATCGGCCGGGCAAGCTCCCCCCTCAGGAGTATCAGCGTCATTTTCCCAGCCTCTCCAGGTGGGTCTGGAGGGTGAGGAAGGGGTGGATCTGCTGATGAGACTTTTGGGGGTGAGGGTAGCCCTTGTTTCCTCACCCGATATCACCGCCCAAGGGAATAGGCCCCAGGAAATTGCCGGGCAGCTTGCCCGAGCCCAGATGGAGATGGTGATGATGATGGAGAAGTCAGCCGCCAAGAGCATCGGTCAGGAAGAAAAGGGCGCTCAGGTTGAGAGCCGGTTCGTTCAGCTCAGGAATGTTCCCCAGCCAGTGGTCACCTACTACTTCCTCCACGACCCCCGTGCCCTCAAGGCGGCGGCGGGGCCCAACCCCCTGTTCAAGGAGAATAGTCGGCCAGAGGTGATGGCTGATGCTAAGCGAAATGGCTCTGCCCAGGGGCTGGCAGTGGGAATGGAGAGAGAGGGAGCTGACCAAGGGGTCATACCCGCCTCGAAGAATGGGCAGGTGGAGGGAGCGGGGGAGAGCTCCCGCCCGCAGGAGCGGGGCGAGCGGCCGGCGGGAGAAGAGAGGTGGGCTAGGCTTGCCATCACTACAACTTTGCGGAAAAACGGTTCTGACGAAGGCACCTCGGCCGTGGTGACCGGCCACGCCTCCCAGGATGCTTCTTCGGCCGGTATGGCTGTCCGGGGGGGGAGTAACGGTGCCCAGGGGAGTTTCCCGCTGCGCACTGAGTCTCTGACCGAGCTTCTGCTTGCCCAGCTCGCCGAGCTCAGTCAGCGGCCCGAACGGCCGACTGTATCTCAGCTCAGGCTGGAGCTCCATCCTCCCGAGCTAGGGGAGCTCAGGGCCGAGCTACACCTCCACCGGGAGGGTTTGGAGCTTAGGCTGATCACTCCCAATGGTCAGGCCCGAGAGCTTTTGGCCAGCCAGGCGGCGGGGCTAAGGGAGGCGCTGGCCCAGCACTATGGGGGGGAGGTGAGAGTGATAGTGCAGGGGCAGAATCTGGCCTTGGCCGGAGGGATGGCCGGTTGGAACCAGCAGAATGGGGAGGAGAGGCAGGGCGGAAACGGTTCGGCAAGGTTAGGGGAAAGTGGTGGCCCCCCCGGGGTGGTGGGTCATGTGAGGGAGGGCGAGGGCGATAAGCGAGTCCCCGAAGCCAACCTGTTTAGCGACCCCACTGCCCGCTACATCTAGGAGGTGATGGGAAGATGATGCTCAAGGCTGTCGCCCAGAGTGATCCCAAGGCTCTGGTGGGAAGTGAACCTGATCAGAGAGTAATTGAGCCTAGCCCCGGCCAAGCGGGAAAGCGACTAGGAGAAGATTCGGAAATTTTTCTGAAGTTGGTAGTGGCCCAACTCCGTCAACAGAACCCCCTCAAACCGCTGGACAACGCTGAGATGATGCAGCAGCTTGCCGCCTTCAACCA
>JALSIF010000048.1 GCA_026981635.1 bacterium
GTCAATGTAGGTCTTTTCCAGGGTGTGGGCGTACTCCTCAAGCTGGCTCTGCTTTCTCTTAAGTTCAACTATCTGGTGTTCCAGTTGGTCAATCACCCGAAGCTGGTGCTCCTGCAGGTATCGCTCTCGCACCTCGGGCGGGACCTCCTCTCGCTCTCCCCGCAGGAAGGCGCGTACTTGGTTGGGAAAGGTCTCTATGTCAATGGGCTTGCCGATATATCCGTCGCAGCCGATGGCCAGGGCGCGCTCCCGGTCCCCCGGCCCCACATGGGCGGTCAGGGCAACGATGGGGATCTGCTTGGTCTCCTCCCGACTACGCAACTTGGCGGTTAGCTCGTAGCCTGAAAGGCCGGGCAGGCCAATGTCCATCAGGATGAGGTCGGGGCGCAGCTCCACCGCCTTGCGCACCCCTTCAATGCCGTCAGGGGCATGCTCCACCCTAAACCCATCCGCCTCAAGAATGCGTCTCACCAGCTCAAAGTTGTCCCAGTTGTCCTCAATATAGAGGACCATGGGAGCACGTCCCGGCTGGGATTCTTTCTCCTCGGGTGTAAGTACCTTTTCTCTCATTTTGGAGTCCTTATAAAACCTCAGTTTTCCAACCGTCCCCCACCGGTGGGGGAGAGCTGTTGGTGTCCATTGGTGGGGGAGGGGCTCTCCTCCTCCCCTGACACCCGCCTACTGGCGGGCCTCTCCTCCTCTCGCATCTTCTCAAAGTGGGCCGAGATGCGCTCGGGGGAGAGGGTGGGCAGGTGGATGGTGAACTCGGAGCCGTGGCCTACCCTGGAATCCACCGTGATGTAGCCACCGTGGGCCTCCACCAGATACTTGGTGATAGGAAGTCCCAGGCCGGTGCCGCGCAGGTTGCCGGCGAGCTGGTCGCCGAACTGGACAAACTCCTTGAAGATCTTGTCCAACTTGTCGGGTGGGATGCCGACCCCCGAGTCGGCCACCTGAATGAGGATCTCCTCCCCCTGGCGGAAGGCCTTCACCCTCACCCAGCCCTCCGGGGTGAACTTGATGGCGTTGGAGAGCAGGTTGATCACCGCTTGGCGGATGCGAAGCTCGTCCACGTAGATGTCGGGAAGGTCTGGGTCTATGATCACCTCCAGGCGGAGCCCCTTTTCCTGGGCGAGAGCCTTTACCACCTCAACCGCCCCCTCAATGATGGGGGCGATGGGAGTTAGGCGCTTCTCAAACTTCATCTTGCCCGCCTCAATGCGGGAGAAGTCCAAGAGCTCGTTTACCATCTCCAGGAGGTGCATGCCGTTTCGGTAGATGGTGGCCAGGTCGCTCAGCTGCTGGGGGGTAAGGTTTCCGGTGGGGTCCTTCATGAGCAGGCGGCTGTAGCCAATGATGGAGTTTAGGGGGGTCCTCAGCTCGTGGCTCACCTTGGTGAAAAACTCGGTCTGGGCTCGGCTGGTGCGGCGCAGCCGGATGGCGTACTGTTCCAACCGCTCGTAGGCATTTTCCAGTTCTTTGGTCAGCCGCTTGAGCTTCTCCGCCGTGCGCTCGGCACGCTGCTTCTCCTCCCGGTACTGGCGGGTGCGCTCCTCCACCTTCTCGTCCAGGTGGTTGTAGAGCTCGGTGAGGCGCTGGTGCTTGACCTGGAGGCTTAGCAGCATGAAGTTGAAGGCCTCATAGAGGGTGTGCAGATCGCGGTCCTTGGGCGGGGGCAGGTCCTCCTCCAGCGCGAAGTAGCCGTGCTCGCGGATATCCTCCATGCGGCGGATCAGGCGGTAGAGGGGCCGGCTCAGGTGGCGGGCCAGGGCGAGGCCGGTGGTGAGAGTGAGGAGAATGAGTAGGCTACCCACCAGGATGAGGGAGAGGATGTGGCGTTCCATGAGGACCTGGGTGAAGGCGAAGGGGCTGGCGGTGACCACCAGCAGGGCTACCCGTCTTCCCTGGGGAGTAAACAGCTCCAGGGGGCGGGCGGTGAAGGCGTATTGGGGCTCGACTTCAGGCTTGCCGAACTGACTGCTCTTTAGCCGCTGGACCAGCTGGTCAAACTGCTCCACCACGGGCGGGGGAAGGTTTCCCGGGCTGCCCACCAGGTTTTCGCTCCTGCCATCTGAGGTGAGCAGGTGGATGTTGACCTCCTCTGAGAAGACGGGATACTGGGCCAGGTTAAAGTCCTCAAGCAGGATCAGCCTTCTGTCCCCAGGGAGGGGGCGCTGGCGAGCCAGATAGAGCCCATAGGGGGTGTAGAGCCAGCCGTTTCGCTCTCCCTGGCGGGCAAACTCACGGGCGGCGGCAGTCAGACTGGAGGTGGGAGAGAGGTCGGGATAGGTGAGGACTAGCCGATCTCCCTCCAGGAGGATCAAGCTGATCTGGCGGGGAAGTATTTCCCTGAACTGCTGTTGGAAGGCGGCCAAGTTACTGCCCCACCGTTCCGCCTGGCTCACCACCACTCCCTCAAACTGAGCCAGGTGGGTGAGGATGTCCAGCTCCCTGCGCTCCAGCTCGTTGGCGGTGAAGGCCAGCCGGTTCTCCACCGCCAGTCGGTTCTGCTTTCGTTCGGCGGTGGTGGCGAAGAGGAGGATGAGAAGGATGCCCACCGCCGGGATGAGGGCGGTGGAGATGATCAGTTTTCTGCGCAGGCCGAGGTTGAAGAGCAGGCGGTGGTACCAGTTGGAGAAAGGGACAAATAGGGGTAGTTCACCTGCCCCACGCGAAGTGGCCCCTCTGCGGTCCACATAAAAGTTTACCGACTTTGGGGGATGGTGACCGCCTGGGTTACCGGTGACCGCGCACCGGTCCGGCCGAGTGGGCGTGGGGGGCAGGGCTGGTGGTGGCGGCGGTGGGTTGGTCGCTGTTGGATTTGGCGGTCGGGGAGGGCTCTACGGTGGCGTAGTCGGGCAGGATGAACTGGCGGGTGTCGTAGACCTTGCGCATGCGGCGGATGGTGCGATAGACCTTGTTTCTCAGGTGGGCGGGTTTCAGCACCCGGCAGTGTTCACCAAAGGAGAGCACCCAGCGGAGCACGTTCTCTAGTGAGGTGACCTTCAGGCGGACGATCACCGTCCCGTCGTCCTGTTCAATGATCTCCTTGGTGTGGTGGAGGTTTTCAATCCTCACCCAGTGGGAGGCGAACTTGTCAAACAGCACCTCCACGATCTGCTCGCGGGCGTTGCCCCCCAGCAGTACCGACTTCTCCTGGTGCTGTTTGAGGTCAAAGCTGGGATCGGGCTCAAAGTGCTCGCCGGTGCGCTCCACCTTCATGATGCGGTTGACCAGGAAGTCGCGGATGTCCTGCTTCTCCAGGTTGTAGCCCACCAGGTACCAGTTGCCCTTGTAGTTGAGCAGGTGGTAGGGGGCCATGTGCTTGATGGTGATCATTGCCTTCTGGCCGCTGAAGTAGTGGATGCGGATCCACTCCCGGTTGCGGATGGCGGAAAGCAGCACTGCATAGATGGTGAGGTTTACCTCCGGCTCGGGGCTGATGCGGAAGTCCAGCGTGTCAATGAGTGACTGGAGGTTTACCACCACCTCATCCTGGAGGCTGGCGGTGATCTTCTTGAAGGCCCGCTCAAGCTGGAGGTAAAAGGGGGTGGTCTCGTAGTGCTTGAGGATGTTTTCCAGCACCACGATGGAGAGCAGCTCCCCGTTGGTGAGGGAGACGGCGGGCAGCTCAAAGGTCTCGGTGTAGTAGTAGCCCCCCCGCTCCCGGTCTAGCTTCACCGGGGCGCCGAACTCGTCGCGGAGCAGTGCCAGGTCCTTGTAGGCGGTGGCCTGGCTCACCTCAAACTGGTCCATGTGGTCCTGGATGGAGGGATAGCGCCCCGCCGCAATCTGCTGGTGGAGCCAAATCATCCGACGAATCTGCTCAGCGGTGTAGACCTCTTGTGCCATCTTGTCCTTGCCTGCCCTGTGGTCAAATAGGTTTTCCCAGCCTATCGAGCTCTCTTCCTCGAGCTGGACCTCGTCTGGTCTGGTCCGGATTTTACAAGGTTCCGGTTAAGCCTGACCTGCCACCGGTCTGGGCTAGATTTTACTCCCTTTGGCTTGATCTGTCCCCTTCTACCGATCAAGTCCCCGTCCTATTTCAGGCCGGGGATGGGTTAGTTTCTCCCGCCGGTTCTGGTCCCACTTGCGACCGTTTCCCAGGTGCTCAAAGCCTTCTCCGGTGGGGTAGGTGTCCACCCCGGAGAGGTCAAGGAATACCCCCACCGCGGGCATAAACCGCCTCACTCCGCCCCGGCTCCAGCGGTTGGCCTCACCGAAGTTGGTGCCCGGCTTTGCCTGGTAGGTGTCGTTTCCCGCCTCCTCCCAGAAGATGCCGATGCCCATGGCGTTGGAGGCACCCAGAGACAGGTTGGGTGCGCGGTAGGTGTCATCGCCCCCCGCCTCGTAGAGCAGGCCGAGGGAAAGGTCGTGGCCCGCTCCCAAGGCCATGTTCATGGGGGCGGTGTAGGAGTCGTCTCCCGCTCCGTCGTAGAGGGCTCCGACGGCGAAGTGGGCGGCTGCCCCCTGGACGTACCACTGGCCCAGGTAGCGGTCATTTCCCGCCTTGTCGTAGAGCAGGCCCACCCCGTACCAGTAGCCGGCCCCCTGGCCAAACACCCCCACCAGGTAGCTATCGTCGCCTGCGCCGTCAATCAGGATGCCCACTCCGCCGGCCAGGGAGTGGCCGATCAGGTAGTCGGAGCGTTTGCCGTAGCCGAACCCCTGGCAGAGGCTGGCGTTGTGCTCCCGGGACTGGGGGCTGGGGTAGCGGATCTCGTCGTCGCGGCACTCGTAGGAGTCGTCTCCCTGCCGGTCGTAGAGCAGCCCGCTTCCTCCCACATAGCCGAAGCCCTGGGCATAGGTGAAGGCCTCGTAGCGATCATTGCCCGAAAGGTCGGCCAGGACGCCAAAGCCGAAGAAGCCAGCCCCCTGGGTCACCCGGTCACCCATGTAGGTGTCATTGCCGCTGTAGTCCACCACCACCGCGGTGCCGAAGCAGCTTGCCCCTCGGCCGGGGAAGTGATCCCCGTCCAGGTAGCGGTCGTCGCCCCCGTGGTCAATCAGGATGGTGGTGCCGGGAATCAGGCTCAGGTAGTCTCCGCGGTAGATCTCGCTTCGCTCGTCCAGGGAGAGGTGGACCTGGACGAAGAAGCGGTCCGAGTCAATGGCGGGGGAGGGTGGGGGATTGAGGCGGTCCAGGGAGCCCTC